>JAWOEJ010000284.1:0-4170 GCA_046482845.1 Desulfobacteraceae bacterium
TTGACATTGTTATATCATGGAAATCACTATACTATTGCCGAACAATTTTTAAAACCTTTTTGGTTCTGGCTTGTCCAGGTTAGGGATCGATAAGTTTTTTCAACCCTACGGACTAAGGTCAATTCTTCTTTAGACAGGCTTTCCGGCACCCCTTCTTTAGCAATATTGATATTTTCCTGAATATGATGTTCATCATTCATACCCGAAAGAACCACTGTTACTTCAGGATGGTTCCATATCCACCGCAAAGCCCATTCAGCAGGTGTTCTCTGAATATCGGCTTCCTGCCAGATAGCGGAAACAGCGGGCGGCGGCTTTCTGCCCAATAGACCGCCGCGCAATGGTTCCATTATGATCACTCCCAAATCTTTAGATGCCGCATGTTTCAGCCCCTTTGTTCCCGCCTGATTTTTACGGTCAAGATAATTATACTGGATCTGACAGAAATCCCAGTCATAAGCATCCACAATCCGGATAAATTCCGCTTCAGCTCCATGGAATGAAAACCCGGCATTAATGATACGTCCTTGGGATTTGGCCCTGGTCAAAAAGTCAGCAACTCCCATGGCTTCCATTTTATCCCAAGCTCTCCCGTCAAGGGCATGCAGCAGATAATAATCTATTTGTTGGGTTTTAAGCCTGCCAAGCTGGGCATTCAAGATGCTGTCCATATCATTGGGAATATCGACAGACCAGTGGGGAAGTTTTGTCGCCAGTTTCACTTTTTCCCGGTATCCATGCGAAAGTGCTTTTCCCAGAAAGGCTTCGCAACCTCCCATATGATAGGGCAATGCAGTATCCAAATAATTGACTCCCTGATCAATGGCCATCCGGATCAGATCTGTTGCAGGGTTTTCATCAATTTTGCCGTCACCGGGGCTACCTTTTTTTTGGGGAAGCCGCATACATCCAAACCCGAGGATAGACAATTGATCATTATTTTTTTTGACCTCTCGATAAAGCATAAGCACCCCTTTTTTTCATGGTCCCTAACATCTGAGGTAGGGCAGGATATCTGCATTTCCCAGATCGGATCCATCTCCTGCGTGAATTGACAGCTTCCTGGACAATTATAGCTCAGCCTGGAATGCAGTTATTTAATCACATGCAATACCAAGTTTTGGATACTATTGGTATCATAAATTTTTTTAGTCTCAGAAAATTTATGTATCGGATAATTTATCATTGACTTTAATTGTGTGTGCTGTAACAAAAATTCTTTGGATGATACAAATTAGGGATTCTTGTTTTGCCTTCGACTATCATTCTTATTGATTAGGACGTCCTATCTTGATGATGCGGTGAAATTTCGGATGCTTGCACATGCGAACTTGTACACGGCGATTGATTATTGGAATGGATGGACACTCCGCTTCCTCTAATGCTTCCAGCAAAGGAATAGCCTTGATCTCGCGACCATCTTCGAGCCTGACTATAAATTGACTCCCGCGACTATAACTTATAATGTGGCCATCCAATAGTTCACTGCTTCCGGCTTCCACATTGGCACCTTTTGAATAATGTTGTTATCCACCGCAACAAATATTATGTGTTTTTTCTTTATAGTCCAGATCCTTCTGTTACCAAAAAGAAACATAATTGACAATCGATTTTAAGAATGGGTTTTGTCCAAAAAATGTTACTGGAGTTAAGCAATATCAGCTTTTGAATTGTATTGGTATGCTTTATTAAATCCTTACTTTACATTTTCGATATCGGATAATAATCCTTAACTGTTAATTTTGACCTTTCGGGCTTGGATTGGTCAGAACTATGAAAACAAATACTCACCATCAAACCTTGCAAAGCAGAACACTGACGGGAAAAGATCTCCAGTGTGATAGAATTGAAAGAGCATGAATTACTGTTTCGGACCATCTTCGATGAAAATATTTTTAAAGAGCTCTTAGAAGTCGTTATGTTTCGATACTTCACAACTTAGTGTTGAATGAGCCCTTAGGTAGTGGTACAAACACACGATCAGGAACGTTTTACATACAAACCACCAGCAAAAGCAGGCCCGGAAAAATTTCGAAACATTCCAGGCAATACTGAGGAAACCAATGTTTTTAATAGACAAACCCTATCTTTCAGACATTCTTAAACAGACCCTCATCCAATCAGGTATCCCGGTTGTCATCACGCCCGGAGCTCTTTCCCTGGGACTGGATTCGGCCATGAATCAATTAACCGAAACTCAGGCCGTGGATTATCTACGGCATCAGGATCCGATCAAGCTTTATACCAATTCGGAAAATGCCATTGGATGGATTGCCGAAAACTTGGCATTTACCGACCTTCCTGCTACCTTGTCAATATTCAAGGATAAGGCAGCGTTCAGAAGGGCAACAAAATCCCTGTTTCCATCCCTGTTTTTCAGGGAAATCAAGCTGGAAGATCTCAAAAACACAAACATCAATGACCTTCCCCTGCCCTTTATTATCAAACCATGTACAGGTTTTTTCAGCATGGGTGTTCATAAGATCAGCCATCCCCGGGAATGGCCAGCAGTCCTGGAGGCTATTTTTCATGAAATTGAAACAACCAAAGGTATCTACCCCGACCAGGTGTTCAACTCTGCAGCGTTTATCATTGAAGGATGTATCACCGGAGAAGAATATGCCATTGATGCTTATTATGACAGTCATGGTGACCCGGTTATCGTGAACATTCACAAACACATGTTTGCTTCAGATGACGATGTCAGTGACCGGGTCTACTCCACGTCAAAAACCATCGTGTCCGATAACCTGGAACGATTCACCGGGCTTTTGGCAGATATGGGACGACTAATCCCGGCCAGGAATTTCCCTGTCCATGCGGAAGTGCGTGTGGATTTCACAGGGGCCATGGTCCCCATTGAAGTGAACCCCATGCGATTCGGAGGCTGGTGCACCACTCCGGACATGGCGCTTCTGGCCTATGGTTTCAATGCCTATGAGGCTTTTTTCCAGGAAATCCGGCCTGACTGGGACCGCCTGCTAAGCGATAAAGATGGCCAGGTGTATTCTATTGTGGTGCTGGACAATTCAACTGGTGAGCCAGCAGATGCCATTGAATCCTTTGATTACCAGGCCCTGTCCTCTCATTTTACCCGGCTCCTGGATCTCAGACCTATCGATTACAGGGAATATCCCGTATTCGGTATCGCATTTGTGGAAACACCGGAAAACGATAGTTCCGAACTTGAGGCCATACTGCGATCCGATCTCAGGGAATTTACGGTATTTTGCCCCGATTGATACCAAGTCCATGGGACGTCAAACGGTACTCAGGGAGCACAGTCCGGGATTTGCTGGATGCAAATCCCCACCTGTGACTGGGTGGCAATCTCATTCAGGGCGGTTCCACCGCCTCTGCGGGTTGGATCCCGCAGGAATGGACCTGATGGCCTGCCGACAAAATAGCATGGGAACAGAAAAAATCAAATTTTCCAATCTTCCATTACGGTATATCCAAACTTCCATTACGGTATATTGGAGATAAAAAACCATCCTGGAATTTTCGATTTAATGAGTACTCCTTGAATTTTGACCGACCCAAAAGTTATGATTTCTTGCCCTATCATTCCCGTGTCACTCGACATTAGCAGGTTTTGAATTGTAATGGTATCACAAACATTTTTGGCCTCTGAATTTTCAGGCATGGGATAATGGTACTTGAGTGCCAGAATTGATGGATGAAAATTTTATTTCGATGTGGTTAACTTTTTTGAAAGCGGTGGTGTGGATATCTGCAATACAGATTAGGTCAAAGGCCATGAAAACAGATGGTCAAATTCCTTCTCAGAATGGTGATTTCATCAACCAGCATAAACCCTTTTCAGCTATCTTTCTGCAAGGCCTTTTGCAAGGCATTTTTCAATTGGATCAATGCGTATGGTTTGTGTAAAAAGACCTGGAATTTTTCCGGGAAATCCCGGTTCATTGCCCGGGCCTGGTCATGACCACTGGTCAGAATCACCGGCAGATCCGGCTGGATTTTGCGCAGGGCTGCAAGGGTTTCCCACCCATCCATATCCGGCATGGTAAGATCGGTTATCACGCAGCAGATCCTGTCCTGATGTCTGCGAAACACGGCCACGGCCTCCGGCCCGCTTGCAGCGGTGATGGGGGAGAAACCCAAACGCTGCAGCATGACCTCACCGATTTTGCGCACAGCATCCTGGTC
>JAWOEJ010000303.1:0-3130 GCA_046482845.1 Desulfobacteraceae bacterium
CCCATGTCGTCAACCTTTTCCTGTTTTTTCTTTTTTTCCCTTCCTTTCTTTTCAGCACCTGCCATCTTTTCTGGAAAAAAACAAATCCACCGGACAGGTGGATTTGTTTTTTTCCAGAAAAGATGGCAGGTGCTGAAAAGAAAGGAGGGGAAAAAAAGAACAAACAGGAAAAGGTTGACGACATGGGGAGAGTCATTGCCGAACATTCCGGTCAGAATTGCAAGGGGGAAAAAAATGGCATTGGGGTACATCAGGCTGACGATAAATTCTTTTTTCACCGCAGGTCGGGCAAATAGTCCGAAAAGCAGTGCCGCTCCTGATGAAATGACGGTAAAGCCGGCCCACCAAAGGGGAAGAAGCCACCACCCGGGAAAGGCAAGGGGTTGAAAATTGGTGATAATGTTCGCAAATACCAGACAGGGAAGGGCAATATCCAGGGAGAGGGGGGAGAGAAACGAAAAAGCAGATTCCGGCAGGATATTACGCTTCAGGATCATAAATCCCCCACACCCGATCACCAGCAGAAGAGCGATTGATTCAAATGTGATCAGAAAAAGGTCCATGACCTTCCTTTTATTCTTTCCGTTGACTTTTTCTGTGTTTGTGCATCCATGCCACTGATGTTTCCTTTTTATTTCTGAAGAAAACAGCTCCGCTCTGTCGGTTACATAAATCGATACCGATGGGGTTTGTGATCCTTTACCCTGTATAGTAAAGGGAATCAAAAAATGCAAGAGTTTCCCTTGCCAATCTATCCCTGCCGTTCATTGGTGCCAGGGGGTATTCCCGGACATTCTTTTTTCCAGCATGATATTGCCTTTGATTTCATATAGAGGAACATGGCCCGGGCCTTCGACCATCATCTGGCATCCCAGATCCCTGCCGGTTTCAGCCTTCCCGTTTTTTAACAGTGACCCTTCTAAAAGAAAGCAGATATTTCCAGTCACAGCGGCGGGACCGTCACGGAATTCAACCGTGTTCCGTTTGCCGGGGCAACCATAGAGCCCCGCTCAAAATTGGTAAATTATTTTTGAGTGAACCCTTAAATTTAGCTCAGGGATGTATAAAATTTTACAGGGCAGTCAATTTTTTTTTAAAATTTATTGACAAAAATCCTCAGATTCAAGTAGTAAGTCATTATAGTTCACTAATTATAGTTCACTAGGGGTGCTTTTGTTGAAAAGCTGAGAGAAGTTGAATACTTCAACCCTTGGAACCTGATACGGTTAGTACCGGCGTAGGGAAAGTGTATGAAACATCACCTTTAGTTGTTCTTTAAGGTTTTTCCTCTTTTTTACTGTTCCCGATTGCCTTTTGATAAAACCGTACAGATTTCTTAAAAAATCAATAAGTTAGTGCCTTGCAACTTAAGTTGTCTTAAAGGTTCTTACTCCAGCCTGGCTGGAGTAGATTTAAAGGTTTTATGCTATTTTATCGAGGAGACTGAAAATGAACAAATCTTACACAACCCAGATGGATGCAGCCAGAAAGGGAATCCTGACTTCCCAGATGATGCAGGTCCTGGAAAATGAGGCAATCTCGCAAGAGGCGCTCATGGAAAAACTGGCTTTGGGGCACATTGCCATTCCGTGCAATCAAAACCACCGCAATATCAAAGCGGCAGGGGTCGGCCAGGGACTGAAAACAAAGATTAACGTTAATCTGGGAGTTTCAAAAGATGTCTGTTCCTTTGATGCGGAAATGAATAAGGCAAGGATAGCACTGGCGTATAAGGCAGATGCAGTCATGGATTTAAGTGTATCCGGAGATACCGAAGCGTTCAGGAAAAGACTTGTAAAAGAAATCCCCATGATGATCGGCACTGTCCCTGTCTATGACACATTGACCCGGACAGGCAAACCCGCACAAGAGATTACTATTGAAGACTGGTTTAGTACGGTTGAAATCCATGCAGAAAACGGAATTGATTTTATTACCATCCATGCAGGACTTACAAAAAAATGCGTTAAAAGCCTGAGAACCAACCCGCGGCTTTGCGGGATTGTCAGCCGGGGCGGTGCCATTCTGTTTGAGTGGATGGAAAAAACAGGCAATGAAAATCCTTTTTATGAGCATTTTGATCGATTGCTGGATATCTGTGAGGCACATGATGTGTGTATCAGTTTAGGGGACGGCCTTCGTCCCGGTTCCATCAAAGATTCAACCGATGCCCCCCAGATTGAAGAACTCATTACCCTGGGAGAGCTTACCAAAAAGGCCTGGGAAAGGAATGTCCAGGTGATTATAGAAGGTCCGGGACATGTGCCGCTTCATGAGATTGAAATGAACATGCAGCTGCAGAAAAAACTCTGCCATAATGCGCCTTTTTACGTTTTAGGACCGCTTGTGACGGATATTGCACCGGGGTACGATCATATCACCTCAGCCATCGGCGGTGCACTGGCTGCCATGCACGGGGCTGACTTTTTATGCTATGTCACACCGGCCGAGCATCTCAGGCTGCCGTCTGCCCAGGATGTGAAAGACGGGATCATGGCATCAAAGATCGCAGCCCATGCAGGCGATCTTGCCAAGGGGATCAAGGATGCACAGATCATGGACAATCAAATGAGCAGGGCCAGGGGAGAACTGGACTGGGAAGGGCAGTTCGCCTGTGCCATAGATCCGGAAAAAGCTCGTGAATACAGGAAATCATCCCAGTCGTCTGAAAAAGGCGTCTGTACTATGTGCGGTGATTTTTGTGCTGTAAAACGGGCGGGGACTTTGCTATAGAATATCGTTGGGGGCACTGGCCATGGTACTTCACCTGATTTAGTTTATTATAAAATTTCCGTCAGGAACATTGAGAACCAGAGGAAATTCAGTGGGATTTAATTTCGCGTTTGACAAATAAAGGGTTTGCCGTTATAAATTCATGTGTGCAAACAGGTGCCGGGAAAAATAATTTCCGGTTAAAAGGAAAGGTGGTGAAATTCCACCGCATACCAGCCGTTGCCGTGAACGGGGACAAACGCTGCAATCTGCCACTCAATAACCGGGGAAGGCGCAGCAAGTAGGATGAGCCGTGAGCCGGAAAGCCTGCCTTTTTGCAGAACCCGTTGAGGATTCATTGCTGGAACATGATCCTTTTGAATAGTGTTTTTGTATTCAGGAGATGAAATCATGTTTG
>JAWOEJ010000251.1:0-6716 GCA_046482845.1 Desulfobacteraceae bacterium
TATCGGTTTGATGCTGGGGCTGCTCAACATCATCCCCTACCTGGGGAGCATCGTTGGACTCGGCGTTGCACTGCCGCTGGCCTATTTCGGCGATGATGGAGGTGTCTTACGGGTGGCGTTGACGCTGGTCGTATTCGGTGCGGTGCAGACAATCGAAGGCTATCTTCTCACTCCAAGAATTATGGGCAATCGAACAGGTCTGCACCCGGCCCTCATCATCTTTGCAGTCTTCTTCTGGGGCGTAGCACTCGGTGGCATCATAGGTATGATACTTGCTATTCCTTTAACTGCCTTTGCCGTGGTATTCTGGAGGTTATTGAAAAAGAAGTATATTACGGAAATAGTGTAAAGAAGATCTCGAAAAGAGTTAAGCTGGCTATGGTAAAAGGCGAACATCATGCTTTGCGCGGTTTGATGGTCCACAAATTTCGATGCATAACCCACGGTCGAGCCTGAAATGCTTTTGATCAGCAGCAAGATGTTCCGGTATAAGATCGCAGCAAAACATGTATTTCTTTTTGCAAAAACAGCTGCCGGGTAAGGCAGGTAAGGGCCCGGCCGCTGTTTCCTGCGATGACGTTATGAACTTTTTTCGCCATTGTCTGTTTTATCTTCGTTATAGGTGTGGGCATCAGAGCTGTCTATGGACATTTTATCCATAGTCTCCTGACGTTCTTTTTTTCTTTCCTCAACAAAATCTTCACCCTCCTGGTTTTTCTTTTTATCGTCTGTCATGGTATTCACCGCCTCTTTTTTCTGGTTTTGGGTTCCTCCCCTTCCGTCATCACAGGCATCTGCCGGCGGTTCATTGGGTCTTGCATGCTCGGCAAATTCAGGAGACTGGGTACAGACATCCAGTTCATCATATTTTTCTTTTTTATTAGTCATAAAACTCCTCGGTTTCGCGGCAACAAATTATACCGCCATTTTTAATGGATATGGTTGTTCCGGTGATCAGGATTTCCACAAGCCGTGGACATTACAATATTCGCGTGCTGTAACCTTCTGATTTTGGCAGGCAAAGAAAGTTTTTGGTGCCTGGCCTGGTTTTAGAAATTGGCGGCAGGAAACATCACCATCAAGAATTTCGATCCATTCAATATAATGTTTTTCTTCCATGGGATGGGGATTGCTCCCCACCTTCACAGTTACCCCGCCGTCTGCTGCCTCAATAACAGGCACATGTTTTTCTTTGCCTTCCTCTGTGGCGGTTTTTTCCTCAAAAAGCCCCATTTCCTCCCCACAGCATACCAAATCGCCTTCTCCGCCATGAAGGACTTCAATGATGTTTCCGCATACGTCGCATTTGTAAACCTGTTTTCTTTGTGCCATGTGACTGTCTCCTTATTAAAAAGTTTCTGGGTTCCTTATCTTACGGTTTTTTTTAGATTGTTATCTCATCAACCGTTTGACTGTTAATCCTTTTTTAGGATCAATCAAAATTGGTCTAAAAACAATAGGTAAAAACATGTACTTTACCATTCTCTTTCATTTATGTTTCAGCAATTCCTCCGCCACCCAAATTGTGGTGGCAAACAAATATATTCTGGATAAAAATGGTATAATCGGCTGCCGGCGCACCACGAATTTCATATAAACCGGCATGGCCGGACCATGATCATCGATCCGGCCACAATGAAGAATGGGTCGAAGACGCGGAGCCAACGCCCCCAATGGCAATGCTTTGACAAGTGTTTCTTATAAAAAAAAACGGAAAAAAAGCACAAAGAAGTGTTTGAAGGGGTGCCTTGCTTACAATATATGAAATTTAGATGGTATGTGATTTTTTCACACCCATGGAACATGCTTTGTTCAGGCCAGTTTTTCCAATGCAGCATGAATAAAGTCCGGCAGATCCACGGGCTTTCTGCTTGTCACAAGATTACCGTCCACGACAACCGCTTGATCTATAAATTTACCCCCTGCGTTTTTAATGTCCTGAATAATGGAGGTCCAGCCGGTCAATGTCCTGCCCTGGATTACATCCGCTGAAATCAGCAGCTGAGGACCATGACAGATAGAAAAAACCGGTTTGTCTTTTTCCATGAAATATCGGGTAAACGTAACAGCGCTTTCATGGGCACGCAACTGGTCCGGTGAATAACCTCCGGGGATGAGAAGCGCATCAAAATCGTCTGCTTTAACATTGTCTATACTCTGATCTATCGTTACAGGCGTTTGTTGTTTTTTGCCTTTTACTGTTTTACCCTTTTCAAGACCCACATGAACAATTACATGCCCTTTTTCTTTAAATGCGTTTACGGGTTCGGTGTACTCTGAATCTTCAAAATATTCATCGATAATTACAGCTATTTTGCTCATTTTTTATCCTTTCCCGGTCTATTTACCGGTAATGTGGTTATCTTTCTTATTTTAAAAAACACGATAATGCAAAGAACCATACACGTCTACTGACGTCTACTGGGCAGTATAGCCCCCGTCAATTACCAGCTCGCTTCCGGTCACAAATGCGGATTCATCTGATGCAAGATAAAGCGCTCCATATGCAATATCCTCAGGTTTTCCTAAATGGCCGATGGGATGCATGCTGTCCAGATTTTTTCTAAAGGCGTCCACCCCTTCTTCTGAAGCTTTCCCTATTTCATCAACAAGGGGGGTCCAGACATAACCGGGATGAATGGAATTCACACGAATACCTTGTTTTGCATAAATTAAGGCATCTGTCTTGCTCATCAACCGGACAGCACCTTTTGATGCATGATAGGCCGGCAGATCCGGTGCACCGACAATACCATAAATAGAAGAAAGACAGTGCTGCCCCCCTGTTTTTGATAAAAAAAATCTATGAGCACAAAATTCAACTCAATTTTGTGTTCATAGAAAATTTGCTTTTGTCTCTGATATTAGATAAAATGATTGTTACCGGTGCATATGCCCAGAAAAACATTAACGGCACAAACAGGCGGACATCATGGAAAAAATACGTATTGTTGTTGCAGAAGACAGCAATTTCTCAGGATAAATTGCTGTCCGGTAAAATTTTTCCCTTTTTTCTTCTACAGCATTTAATACCTGAAAATGGGGAAAACACTTTATTTCCCATTGCAGAAGATATTGTTATTTTATTTTTACACAGCTGATATAAAGAAATAACCCCAGGTTTCCCTGTATGTATATGGAAAAGGTCAAAATAAAATGAATGAAAATAATCATGAAAAAGCAAGGCTGATCATTGTTTCCAACCGCCTTCCAATCGTGTTGTCAAAAACAGCATCCGGCCGGTGGCAGGTGAAGCAGGGATCAGGGGGGCTGGTCACTGCACTGGCACCGGTACTTCGGAATCGCGGCGGATTATGGATTGGTTGGCCGGGTACCACACAAATCGATGAAAAAACAGAGATTAAAACTTTATTTACCCGGGTGGCCAAAGATTTCGGATATACCTTTGAGCCGGTTTTTCTGTCAGAAGAACTGGTGAATGACTATTATCTGGGATTTTCCAACCAGGTTTTATGGCCTTTGTTTCATGATCTGCAGACCCGGTGTGATTTTGCCCCTGAATACTGGAAAGCCTTTCAAAAAGTCAATAAAATGTTTGCCCAAACCATTGCTGACAATATCAAAACCAGTGATGACCACATCTGGGTGCATGATTATCATTTAATGGGGGTGGGCAAGGCTTTGCGGGAAATGGAGACTGCAGCAAAAATCGGATATTTTCTCCACATTCCGTTTCCCCCGCTGGATCTTTTTCTCAAGCTGCCCTGGCGGTTTCAGATCCTGGAATCTTTATTGTGCTATGACCTCATTGGTTTTCAGACCCAGAGAGACCGGCGCAATTTTGTGGTATGCGTTCACGCCATGTTCCCGCACATTAAAATCAAAGGAAGGGGGCGGGTCCTTTCCACGGAGGTTAACGGCCGCACCGTAAGGCTGGGAAATTTTCCCATCAGTATTGATTACAACGAATTTGCACACAAAGCAGGCACACAAAACGTTGAAAAAAGACTGGCTGAAATCAAAGCGGTTTTTAAAGCAGACCATCTGATCCTGGGGGTTGACCGTCTGGATTACAGCAAAGGCATCCCTGAAAGACTGCTGGCCTTCCGCAATGCCCTGGAAAGATATCCGGATCTGGAAAAAAAAATCAGCCTGATTCAGATTGTTGTTCCCAGCCGGCAGCGCATTGTGGAATATGACCACCTCAAAAGCGAAATTGAGCAGCTGGTAAGTGAAATTAACGGAAAATTTACCCGTCCCGGATGGGTCCCCATCCATTATCTCTACCAGAGCGTTGACAGAACAGAACTTACAGCCCTTTACCGTGCCGCGGATATCGCCCTTGTCACCCCCCTTAAAGACGGCATGAATCTGGTGGCCAAAGAATATTGTGCCTCCAATATCAAAACAGACGGTGTGTTGATATTAAGTGAATTTGCCGGTGCAGCCAGCCAGTTGTATAAACACGCTTTTCTGGTGAATCCCTATGATATTCAGGCCATTGCAGATGCCATATACCATGCCTGCCACATGGGCATTGATGAAAAAAGGAACCGCATGAAAGCGCTGCGGAAAATTGTGAGAAAATCAGATATCTACTGGTGGGTGGACGAGTTTTTAAAATCAGTTTTTTCCAAAGATCTTAATGCCTTGAGACCCCTTGTGGACTATATCCCCTCCCAGGATAATTCACAGGAACAATAAAAAAAATCAAAGGTTCAGATGAGACCGTTTATAAAATGATATTCACAAAGCCCGGGTGCAACCAATACGATAAGCGATCCGTTCCTGGAAATATTGAGTTTGATACTCAATGGTCAAGTTTTTAGAGCAGCGCCGCCCCCAACGGTCCATTGACGAGCCAGAGGGATAAACATATAATTGAAACAAAGCTCGCTTACTGTGCAGCGGGTATATGGCCGGCATATTATCATGCTTTATTCTAAAGATTTGGATGTTATAATAATATTACCGGACTGAAAACAGATCTGACCGGTATCTGACAAAAGGAAAAAACAGATGAATCAAACAGGCTTTGGACTCTCAAAAGAAACATGCGATGGTGTTATTTTTGATCTTGACGGCGTGATCACCCAGACTGCAAAGGTGCATGCCAGGGCATGGAAGGCCCTTTTTGACAGGTGTTTGAAAGAACGGGCATCCCTGAAAAACGAAAAGTTCATCCCCTTTGACATGATCAGCGATTACCGCACCTTTGTGGATGGAAAACCCCGGTACGACGGGGTAAAATCTTTTCTCAATTCCCGCAAAATTGACCTGCCCTGGGGAGATCCTTCAGATGAACCGGACAAAGAAACCATATGCGGCCTTGGCAACCGGAAAAACACCATTTTCAATCATTATCTGAAACAGCAGGGGGCACAGGTATATGAAGACACCTTGAGTCTGGTGTATGAGTTAAAAAAACAGGGTTGGAAAATGGCGGTCATTTCAGCCAGTAAAAACTGTATTCCCGTGCTTACGTCTGTTGGTATTTTGGACTGGTTTGATACTGTGGTGGACGGCATGCTTTCCGAACAGCTTAAAATAAAGGGAAAACCTGAACCTGATATTTTTTTTGAGGCTGCCCGCCGTATTGGGATCACCCCGGAGCGGGCCGTTGTTTTCGAGGATTCAACCGCAGGGGTAAGCGCTGCAAAAAAAGGCGGCTTTTATCAGGTGATCGGTGTGAACAGGGCAGACAATAAAGCCATTTTGAAAAAAGCAGGTGCAGATATTGTGTTTTCCGATTTAAGTGAGATCCGCATCAACGGCATGCAGTTGGTGAGAAAAAAACAAATGGCATCCCTGCCCTCTGCCATGGACCATATCCAGGATATAGTGCACCAGGCAGGTGACAGAACACCGGCCCTTTTTCTCGATTACGACGGCACCCTGACCCCAATTGTCAATGATCCGGACAAGGCATTTCTTGATGACATCACAAGAGAAATCCTGAAAAAAGTGGCTGAAAAATGGGTGGTTGCCGTTATCAGCGGCAGGGATCTTAAAACCATTCAGCAGTTTGTTAAACTGGACAATCTCTATTTTGCCGGCAGCCACGGCTTTGATATTGCCGGGCCTGCGAATTTGACCCTTGAAATGCAGAAAGGAAAGAATTTTCTGCCTGTCCTGGACATTGCCCAGGACAATCTGCAAAAAAAGCTGGCAGACATACAGGGCGCTGCCATAGAACGCAAAAAATTTTCCATTGCCATCCATTACCGAAATGTTGATCAAACTTTAGCACAATCTGTCAAACACGCGGTTCGTCAGGTACAGGCCGAGCATGATGAACTGCGCATCACTGAAGGGAAAAAAGTGTTTGAACTCCAGCCTGATATTGACTGGCACAAAGGCAGAGCCCTGGTATGGCTCATGGAAAAACTCAAGCTGGACCGGGACAGATATTATCCCATGTATTTGGGTGATGATATTACAGACGAGGATGCCTTTGAAAGCCTGAAAACCATGGGTACCAGTATTGTTATCAAAGGAAGTTTTCACCCGACATCAGCGGCACATCGGTCAGCGGCGCCAGATGCGGGTCGCGGCTTGTGTTCTAGGTCCCGTTCTTGCGCCGATTGGCAGAGATTGCCCACAGCCGCCCGGCTTTCTCAAACTCGTCCCGTCGGCACCCTGAACCTCTTCGACCCTTTGCCGGTCTCCAACAGGAACCGGACAGCGAGCGCCATCAGGGGGCCAGGTTTCAGTGTCTGCGTTTGTCTTCCGACAACCCGGCCCGGCTTTTTTAC
>JAWOEJ010000192.1:0-6210 GCA_046482845.1 Desulfobacteraceae bacterium
AGCTGTGTTAAATAAAATTGACCTTCTGCCCTATCTTGATTTTAATGCCCGGGAGACCGTGGATAATATCAGACAGGTTCATCCGGATATGCCTGTTTTTGAGTTATCTGCAAAAACCGGACAGGGCATTGATCCGTGGATTGGCTGGCTTGATTCAATGGTAAACTCAAAAACCTGATTCACCAGACCGGCCTTGATCATTGCTTTGGATATTGTGAAATCCGCCTGATATGATCTGAGAAAGCCCATGATCAAGGCTTGCCCCCCTATAATGATAAAACCGGGAGGAGAGAGTATCATGGAAACAAAAAGAGCTTCCTTTGCAGGTGCCTGGTATCCCGACACCGGGCAGGCCTGTGAAAATCAGATACAGACATTTCTCAAGGACAAAAAAGGGCCTTTAAAAGGGAATTTTAAAGGGGGAATTGTTCCCCATGCAGGATGGATGTTTTCCGGATCCATTGCCTGCAGAACCATTGCATCCCTGGCTTCCCGTTCAAAAGCGGATCTTGTTTTTATCTTTGGCATGCACATGCATTCATACTCAGATCCCTGTGTCCTGACCAAAGGGATGTGGGAAACCCCCCTTGGCCCCCTTTCTGTCCATGAAACACTTGCCGCTGCCATTGCCGAAAAACAGGGGATAATTCCCCATTCTCCCCGCACTTTTCCCGAGGAAAACACCGTAGAACTTCAGCTTCCCTTTGTAAAATATTTTTTCCCCCATGCCTTTATTGTTCCCATGGGGATACCGCCTTCTCCCCAGGCCAGAAAGATCGGCCGGACAGCGGCTGAGGAAGCTGAGAAAATGGGCCTTGACAGTGTGATTATCGGGTCCACGGATTTAACCCATTACGGGGTAAATTTCGGGTTTACACCGGCGGGTACCGGAGAAGAGGCCCATGCATGGGTTAGACATGAGAATGATGAAAAAGCGGTGCAGTCCATTCTTGCCATGGAAGAGGCCCATATCCTGGCCCAGGCAAAAAACCATCATAACCTGTGCTGTGCTGGCGCAGTTGCAGCGGCAGTAGCCGGGGTAAAACGCATGGGCGCAGACAGGGCGGTTCGTCTTGACTACGCCACAAGTTATGAAAAACAGCCTGGAAACAGTTTTGTGGGGTATACAGGCATTCTTTTTGAAAAACACCCTTGATGCACAGCATCCCGGCCAGGCGTGGCGCTTGAGTTAGACCGCCCATTGTCTTTTGGCTTACGGTTTTTATACCCCACATGGCCTGGCGGACACAACAAAGCATGAAAGCTTTTAGCTGTTAGCTGAGTACTGATGGCTGATGGCTTTCATATAAAAATTTACAGGGTTTCAATTTTTCTGCATGAGTTTCTGATTCTTTCAACGGTTTTCTCTTTTCCCAGGGCAAGAATCATCTCAAATATGCCTGGGCTGACACTTGTGCCGGTGAGGGCAACCCTGATTGGCTGGGCGATTTTCCCGAATTTCAGCTCAGTTTCCGCCATTACCTGTTTAAAGACGTCCTCCAGGGATTTTTCTGTAAAGACGTCAAGGGCCTCAATGCCGTCGGCTGATTTTTTCAGAGGTATCAATGCAGAAGGTTTGAGAAATTTTTTAACTGCTTTTTCATCATACACAAGGTCCTCTTTGAAATAAAACAGGGCATTTTCTGCCATTTCTACCAGGGTTTTACTCCTGGGCTGCAGCGTCTTTACGGCAAGTTCCAGTGATTCATTGTTCTCCACCCTGACATCTATCCGGTTGAGATAGGGGATCAGGTGGGCTGCGATTTCCCCGGGTGATTTGGCCTGGATATGTTTTGCATTTAAAGCTGTCAGCTTTTCAATATCAAACATGGAAGGGGACCGCCCCAGATGGTCCATGGTGAAATTTTCAACAAGGTCTTTTTTTGTAAAAAATTCCTGATCTCCAAAGGACCAGCCCAGCCGGACAAGATAGTTCAGCATGGCATCGGGAAGATATCCCATTTCTCTGTATTCACTGACGGACATGGCGCCGTGGCGTTTGCTCAGCCTGGATTTGTCTGACCCCAGAACCATGGGGACATGGGCAAACACAGGGAGCTCTGCCCCCAGTGCCTTGTACAGAAGAATCTGTTTGGGGGTGTTGACCAGGTGGTCGTCTCCCCGGATAATGGTGTTGATGCCCATGGTCAGATCGTCCACCACAACGGCCAGGTTGTAGGTGGGGCTTTTGTCGCTTCTCTGGATGATAAAGTCATCAATCTCATTGTTCTGAAAGGAGGTAGCGCCTTTGACCGCATCATTGACAATGGTTGTCCCGGTCAGCGGGGTTTTCAGCCTGACCACGCGGTTGTCCGCCTTTTCCAGGTTTAATTCCCTGCATTTGTTGTTGTACATGGGCTTCTGCCCAAGGGCCCTGGCTTTTTCACGCATGGCATTGACTTCTTCTGCACTGCAGCTGCAGTAATAGGCCTGGCCTGACGCTACAAGTTTTTCAATATAGGCGGTATAAATATCATATCTTTCGGTTTGATAAAAAGGGCCTTCATCCCAGTCAATCCCCAGCCATTCCAGGGATTCAAAAATGGCATCAACTGATTCCTTAGTAGATCTTACAGAATCAGTGTCCTCGATTCTTAAAACAAATTTTCCATTGTTTTTCCTGGCGTAGAGCCAGTTGAAAAGGGCGGTTCTTGCGCCGCCGATGTGAAGGTACCCCGTTGGACTGGGCGGGAATCGTGTTATTATCTGGCCCATATGTTCTCCTTAATCTTTTTTTTAATATGAAAGCCGTCAGCCATTAGCCTTCATTGCTCAGTTAACGGCTTCCAGTTAAACAATTACAAATTTTTCCCTGCTGGTTATTGACAGCTGATGGCTTTCATGGGTTGTTGTTGAAAATATCAACATTAAAAAACCTGATCATCAGGTATTACAGTCAAGCTTTTAAATATACTACAGGCGTATCTGGAAAATCAAGATTATTTCACTTTGTTGCAGCAATTCTAAACATGAGGCGTTTTTATATGAAAGCCTTCAGCCGTCAGCCATCAGTACTCAGCTAACAGCTTTCATGCTTTGTTGTGCCTGTCAAGGCATGGACGTTATATGAAAGCTATTAGCCATCTGCCTGCCTTCAAAAGCTAACGGTTATAGCATTTTTCAAAATTAGAATTTCTGTACTTTGCTGTGACCGTCAGGACATGGGGGGGGTATGGGGTTATAAAAGCTGGGACAATTGAAAGCTTTCAGATCTGTTCAGGGTAAGGATGAATCTTTTCAGCAGTTCTGTGTTAAAACAATGGGCCATCCCCTTATCCCTTATTTTCATTCGTGCTTCCACCCTTTTCCGGGATTCGGCTTCAAGTATCTCTTTTTCCCTTAAACGGCGCAGTCTTGCTTCATAGTCATCCCTGACATGGGTTGTTACAGGGGTTTTTATATTTTCCCTGGCTTCTTTTTCAAACTGCAGCAAAGATTCTAGAAACGGATTCTGCCCGGTCATGATCTTTAATGCCTCCAGGGGGGATTTTGCCGCTTTGTAATGCCGTTTTGAGGTTAATGCATCAAAAACATCTGCAATGTGACAGATTTTTGCAAGCATTGGAATATTATCTCTGCTTAGATTGCAGGGGTAGCCGCTGCCGTCCTCATTTTCATGGTGATACAGTATGGCTTCCATGGCGTGGTCTGATAAGCCGGAATTAAAGAGAAGGATGGTTGAGTAGGCACTATGGCTCTGGATGAGCAAATACTCAAGATTATCCAGTTTCCCTTTTTTCTGCAGAATATTTTTTGGAATTTTAACCTTGCCGATATCATGGAGCATGCCTGCCACAGCCGCATCAGTTAAAAGCTGTCTACGTTGTTCATTTGATTGTATTGTAAACAGATCAAGGTTGGCGTTTATGAAAACAGCCATCAGCCATGCCACTTTTATGGAGTGGACATGGGTGTCGTAGTCGTGGCCGATGAGCTCGGCTATGCCGTTCAACGATTTGATGTCGGATATGAAACTAAGGGATCGGGAGACAAGGGTTTCAATATTTTTCAGCGCGCCTTTTTTTTCTTTGATATACTCAAAATTGGTTTCAAAGGTCTGTTTCACCACTTCCATTGATATGTCTTTGAGTAAACCGGTTTTTCGAGAGACATTGATGTCTTCATGTTTAAGAATATGGGCCAGGTTGTTTTTCAGGTATGTGTTGTAACAATTGATCTGTTGTTTATTGATGTAAATATTTTCCCATGATTTCAGCAGTTCCATCAGCCTTTGTTTTGTGATGGTAGACGTGTCCATCAGTAGGCAGCGGAATCTGAATTGATTGCTGTTTTCTGACTTTTTTTCATAAAGGGAAAATTGTGTCAGATCATCAGGATCTATAAATAATGGATCGATTTTAAAAAAATTTGTACCGTCATCCAGATACTCTGATTTCAAGTTCATGCGTCTTTTTTCCGTCTCACATACAATTCTTTTTTTGCCCTGGCAATCACTGTTTCCCCCTGGGTAATATCAACTTCAAAAACGGGCAGGTATTTGCCGTTGTCCCGGGTTCGCTCATAAATGCGGTGAAGATCGGCTTCAATAAGCTGAAACCTGGCCTGTACCGTTCCACGGGCCGGGCGTATAAATTCAATGTGGCTGGATTTGTCCCAGACAGTATAGGATTTGCCCAGAATCTGCATAAGCATGAGCATGTAAAAGGGATCAACCATGGCATACAGACTTCCCCCAAAGTGAGTTCCCACATAATTGCGGTTGTACCACCGAAGTTTCATCTCCGTTAAAATTTCCCGGTAATCCGGGGCCACCTTTTTCACCCGGATGCCGGTGCCAAGATAAGGGGGGTATATATTGATCAGCGCCTTGAATAGTCGAGAATGCATGGTTTTTACCTTTATTTAATAACAGTTTCCAACTAAAATACACTTTGTTGTTTAAAAAGAAAAGGGGCACTGTGATATTTTTTTAAAGATCGAGAATCAACATAAAAATCAAATTTAATTATCCAGTGGCTGAAAAGTTTATCCTTTACAGAATATTCTTAATCCTGGTATGTGACCATATCATGATGAACAGATTTTCACCCCTTGCGCCGGGAGCACGGATCGAAGTGCGGGATCAGGAATGGCTGGTTCGCCGTCCCAGCCCCGCCAGCGGATTCTCATTGCCGATGCTGTCGGCCTGGGTAAAACCATTACCTGCGGCATCCTTCTGTCTGAGCTGATCCGCAGGGGCCGGGGCAAACGGATTCTGGTGGTGGCCATCAAGAGTCTGCTGACCCAGTTCCAAAAGGAAATGTGGTCCCGGTTCACCATCCCCCTGACCCGGCTGGATTCTGTCGGTCTTCAGCGGGTCCGCAACCATATTCCCGTCAATCACAATCCCTTTCACTATTATGATGGGGCCATCATCAGTGTGGATACCCTGAAGCAGAACAATGAATACCGGGTCCATCTGGAAAATGCTTACTGGGATATTATTGTCATAGACGAGGCCCACAATGTAGCCGAGCGCGGAGGAGGTGCCTCCCAGCGGGCACGGCTGGCAAAGCTGTTGTCGGGCCGGTCTGACAGTCTGATCCTTTTGTCTGCCACGCCCCATGACGGCCGGGCCCCGGAAACCGGTGAAGTCACTTCCATCCGTCAGAAAGACCACCTGTTTGAGCGGGAACAGCTCTCCCTGGTCCTGCGACGTTCCACCCCCTACAAGCGCCTGAAACTGGCCATGGATTACTGGTGCGCCCTGTGGTTCTGGCACATGAAAAAGGCGGATCTGCTCCCCACCCGGGAAGAGTGGATCAATGACATGATCAATATCCTCAAGGGCGGGGTGTTTGAAACCATACCCAAACAACAGATGACCCTGGATCTGAAACTGCCGGAAACAGCGGAAAAACAGCCCCCCGAGCAGATGGATCTGCCTTACAACCGGCACCGTCAACCGTACCATAATGGATGACACCCTGCCAGGCGGACCCCGGGAGCGTACCATCACCTATACCGCGCCCTTTGACCGATGTGACCGGGAGACGGACTACGAGATTGCCTGGGCAGAATTTGAAAGACGTCGGCAGTGGGCAAGCAAAAACGAAAAAAGCCCCAGTCTTGATGGCGACTGAGGCAAAGCCAGAATCCAAAGCCTTTGGCAAAAGATTCACCAGCTCAATGTCTTTTTATCAAAGACCTTATAAATGGGGTAGTGAAGAAGGAATAGAAAAAATAGAATTACTAATTCAAGATTTTTTT
>JAWOEJ010000228.1:0-10204 GCA_046482845.1 Desulfobacteraceae bacterium
GGCTGGGGCCCACACAGGATGATGTCACGGCGTTGGCCTGTGCAAAGGCGCTGAGGGATTCATGACCAGGGATTCCCCCAGCGCCTTTGCACAGGCCAACGCCGTGACATCATCCTGTGTGGGCCCCAGCCCGCCCGTGACCAGGCACAGTGTGGTCCCTCACCCATCTGCTGCGTTGCTGCAAAATTTTGCCAAATAATATAATCGGTCCTCATGTACATGAGTACACTCCGGTTTCAAAATTTCTTGCACCTTGCATATGGGCAGCTTTTTGTCATATTGTATAACAGCCTGCTCTGGCAGGCAAAACAAAATTATAAAAGCCAGGAGCTGTAAGCTGTCAGTAAGGGATCTGGAAAAAAATTTGGCATTGTTTACTGGGAGCTGGGAGCTTTTAGCTGAGTACTGATGACTGACGGCTGATGGCTGATGGCTTTCATATAAAAATAAGTAAAGTGTCCCCGAATTTAATGAATATGACAAATACAGACCACAGCACATTATCCGGTTCAGATCACAGCCTTGAAAGGCCGTTGATAAGAACCTTTATTGCCGTGCCCCTGCCTGAAATTATTATTGTTTTTCTGTCCAAACTTCAAGAAGAAATCAAACAAAAGAAAATCAAAGCCTCCTTAACTAAGGTAAAAACCATGCATTTGACCTTGAAATTTCTAGGGGATACCCCTGCAGAGGCTATTGACAGGATAAAAGAGGTGATTAGAATTACAGGTGAAAGAAATTCTTCTGTTTCTCTGGGTGCAGGGGGAATTGGTGTGTTTCCTTCAGTAAAAAAGGCAAGGGTAATTTTTTCCGGTGTAAAAGGGGAAACTGACCGGCTTGAAAACCTCCATAAGGAACTTGACCAACAGCTCTCAGTTCTTGGATTTCCAAGGGAAAGAAAACGGTTTTCCCCGCATCTTACCCTGGCACGCATTAAAAAGAGGCAGGACCCGTTAAAGCTGATCCGTCTGATAAAGGAAAATCAGGATCAGAAAACAGAAAGCTTTACCGCAAAAACCATATGTCTTTTTAAAAGTGAACTGAACCCGGCCGGTGCCGTCCACACAAAACTGTTTGAACAGAAACTTGACACAGGCCGCAATTCAAAGTAAAAGGAGAGGTTAAATGCCAATATATGAATACAGATGTACCCAATGTGACACCTCATTTGAAAAACTTGTATTTTCAGGGGAAGAAAAGGATGTAAAATGCCCTGAATGCGGCAGCAGAGAAGTTGAAAAAAAAATGAGTGCTGCAAGTTTCCTGGGGTCAGGCAGCAGCGCCTGTACTCCCCAGAAGCAGACAGGCTTTTCCTGAGCCAGATAACTTAAGGGGCAGCAGGTGGCTGCCCATGATAGTTCTGCAACCTGATCATCCCGTGTATGGAAATAAAATCATCCCGTGTAAGGAAATAAAAATAAGTGTTTACTGAAGCCATATCATATCAGGCAGCCCTGATTGCAGGACTGCTTTCTTTTTTTTCGCCCTGTATTCTGCCGCTTATACCTGCGTATTTCACTTTTATAACCGGCCTTTCCCTGGACGAACTGACCCGGCAGAGTACCAGGGCAACCCGGCAGAAGGTGATCATCTCAACCCTTGCCTATGTCTGCGGATTTTCCTTTGTGTTCATTCTTATGGGCGCTTCTGCATCGTATATGGGAGGGCTTGCTGCTGAATACAACTGGATCATCAGGTATGCAGGCGGGGTAATCGTCCTTGTTTTCGGCCTTCACCTCCTCGGGGTAATCAACATTAAAAAGCTGAATTTTGAAAAAAGAATTCACATGAGTGAAAAGCCCTTTCATATCATGGGAACCTTTGCCATAGGCATGGCCTTTGGTGCCGGATGGAGTCCGTGTATCGGTCCCATGCTCGGCTCCATTCTGATTCTGGCCGGCAGCCAGGACACTGTTCTAAAGGGAATTGTTCTGCTCAGCATCTACTCTGCCGGACTGGCCTTGCCCTTTATACTCATCTCATTTTTTGTCACACGACTGGTTGAAATCATGAAAAGAGCCAAAAAAACTCTTTTTTATGTCAACAAAGTATCCGGCGCCCTGCTCATTATTCTGGGTGTTCTTTTGATAACCGATAAATTCAGATTGCTGGCAGCCGTTTAAATTAAAATCAATTAACCGTTCGCTGGGATCCACCCCATCTTAATTGGTATCACCTGACAATCAAAATGTTATGTCTGGTTTCCGGGAAACAAGCCCAGGCATAAATAAACCTGATCATCACTTAAAGGAAAAAATTATGAAAAAAACCACAGCCCTGCCTGTTGCCCTGACACTGCTTTTTCTCATAACAAGTCTGCCGGGTTTCGGCATATGCCAGGACATACAATGGAAGTCCTATGAAAATGGAATAGAACAGGCAGAAGAACAAAACAAAAAAATTCTTCTCTATTTCCACGCAGACTGGTGCTCCTTTTGCAAAAAAATGGACACATCAACCTTTCAGGACCAGACCCTTGTGGCATATCTGACTGACAATTTCATTGCCATTGCTGTCGATTCTGAAAAAGAAAAGAAAATTGCCTCCGCCTACAGGGTAAGGGGACTTCCCACGCTCTGGCTGCTCAAGGAAGACAGTGAGAAACTCAGCAGCCTGCCTGGATATGTTGATGCAGACAGACTGATCAATATTCTTAAATACGTTAAAACCGAAAGTTATACAAAAATGAGTTTTGCAAATTTCCTTGACATGATTTAAAAAAAGCATTTCCAGACTTATGTCAGGTCAATCCCGCGTCCTTTAAAGACAAAGGCGAAAAAAGCCTTGATATCCTCGGTCATGATGTAAAAACAGGGCACCATTACAAGGACGATAAAGGTGGCAAACAAAATCCCGAACCCCAGGGAAATGGCCATGGGAATCAAAAATCTTGCCTGCCGTGAGGTTTCAAGAATCATGGGCATGAGGCCGAAAAAAGTGGTCAGGGTGGTCAGCAGGATGGGTCTGAACCGCTGTTCTGCCGTATGCTGAAGGGCTGTCATTGTTTTTTCCCCCTGCCTGATTTCTCTATTGGTAAAATCAATCAACACCAGAGAATCATTTACCACCACCCCGGACAATGCAACAATTCCAAACAGACTCATCACGCTTAATGAATATCCCATTATAACATGACCGGCAATGGCGCCCACAATGCCGAAGGGGATGCACAGCATAATAATCAAGGGCTGGAAATAACTTTTAAAGGGGATGGCAAGGATAACATAAATAACAAAAAGGGAGAAAAGAAGTCCCTGGATCAGCATTGAAACACTGTCCCTTATGTCAGCCTGGGTCCCTTCAAAACTATAGGACAGCGAGGGGGTCTTTTCCATTAAATCCGGAAGCACGTCTTTTGCCAGGTTCTTTAACAGCATGTCTGCCCTGGATCTGGGAAAAATATTGGCCGTAACCGACACCACCCGCATGCCGTCTTCCCGTGAAATGGAAGTAAATGCCCTTGAATACGTCAGTTCTGCAGCATCCCTGAGAAGGATTTCACCTTCCGGGGCCTTTAAAACAAGATCCTCAAGGGTTGCCTCATAATCCCTTTCCCATTCAGGCAGTTTTACCATCACCTCGATCTCATCAGGCCCCCTTAAAAAAGCAAGCGCCTCCTTGCCGTAAAAGGCGTTTCTCAGCTGACGGCCGATTTCCCTGGAAGTAAGCCCCATTCTTTCGCCTGCAGGCAGAATGGTGATATCCATCTGATTTTTGCCCTTTGCAGACCCGTCGTCAATATCTGTGACACCGTCATAAAAACTCAGTTTATCTGCCAGAAGTGTTCCTGCATTTTCAAGTATGGTCTTATCCGGATGGCTCAGCCGTATTGTAACGCCTTTGCCGGCGCCTGGCCCGCCGCGGTCTGACTCAAAAGTCAGGGATTCAAGCCCTGTGATACTGCCTGTATATTTACGCCATTCTAAGGAAAACTGCGTGGTGCTGATGGGTCTGATGCCTGCATCGGTAAGATAGGTGCGCACACTGATCTCACTGCCCCTGATATAGGAAAAAATACCCGTGGACAATTCTTCTTTTCCATTTTCCGATATCACCTTTTCTGCAGCATCCACCAGAATTTTTTCCACGGCAAGCATCTGGGAATCAGGTGCCCCCACAGGAAGAACCGCACTGGCAAAGGCATAATCCGATTCAATGGAAGGAAAAAGGGTCATCCCCATTCTACCGGATTTGATATACCCTGAAGTGACTATCAGAACCGCTGCAGACGCAGCAATAACAATATATCTGTATCTAAGGCAGAAAGTTAAAAACGGACCGTACCCATTTTTCACTAACAATTCAAATCTTTCACTGAATCTGTTCTGGTATCTGTAAATAAAACTGAAAAACCCTTTGTTTCTGGGGGCTTTCTGGTGTCCCAGATGTGCCGGCAGAATCAAAAGACTTTCAATTAAGGAAATAAAAAGAACGCTGATCACAACAACAGGGATGAATTTAAAAATCTTTCCCATCACGCCTGGAATAAAAAAAAGGGGCATAAACGCAACAATATTGGTGATAATGCTGAAGGTGACCGGCATGGCAACCTCTTTTACCCCCTTGACTGCAGAATCAAAACTGGACAGCCCTTTTCTTCGGTTGTAATAAATATTTTCACCCACAACAATGGCATCATCCACCACAATGCCCAGGGTAACAATAAAGGCAAACATGGTGATCATATTGATACTGAAGTCGGTAAAGGGAAAAATCAGAAACGATCCCATAAAGGAAATGGGAATCCCCAGACTGACCCAGAATGCCAGCCGAATCTCAAGAAAAAGTGCCAGCAGGATAAAAACAAGACCTAACCCCAGAAACGCGTTTTTTAAAAGCAGGGTTCCCCGTTGGAGAAAAATTCTGGACCGGTCCCTGAGTATGGAAAGTTTAAGATCTCCGGGAAGTTCATTGTTGATCTCCTTCATCATCTTTTTTACAGCCGTTGAAACCTGAACCGGGGTCTGGGCGCCCACCCGGAACACATCAATCAAAAGGGCTTTTTCTCCATCAAACCGGGCATCTATCCTTGCATCTTCAAACCCCTCCTTTACTGTGGCAATATCTTCCAGCAGAACCCGGGAACCGTCATTTAAGGTTATAACGGGAATTTTACTGTATTCAAAAGCCCATTCCTTAAGATCCTTGATCCTTACCAGCAGATCTCCGCCATGGGCTTCAATATTACCCGCACCCACTTCCACAGATGCGTTTCTAACGATTGCGCCCACTTCCTCCAGGGTAAAATTGTATTTTCTAAGATTTTCAATGGGAATTTCCACATGGATTTCCCTGTCCCGTGCTCCGCTGAGCTCAACCTGGGTAATAAAGGGACTTGTCTGCAGCCTGTCCTTGATCTGTTCCGCTGTATCCCTGAGCACAAAATCATTTTCCGACCCTGACAGAATAAGGTCCATGACCCCTCTTTTTCTATCAGCAATGGAAATTTCAGGTTCTTCAGCCTGATCAGGAAAAGTGGTGATCCGATTGACTTCGGTTTCAACTTCCTGCCACAATTTTATGATATCCGCGGATTCAAGGGCTTCAATGGCAATGGTGCCCGATCCTTCATAGGCCGTGGCGCTTATTTTATCGATGCCTTCAAGCCCTTCAACGGCCTCTTCCACAGGAAGAATCACCCCCTTTTCAACTTCTTCAGGGCTTGCTCCGGGATAAAGAACAGACACCATCACCGTGTCTGTTGAAAATTCAGGAAACACCTCCTGGGTGATCTGCATGCCCACAATCAGTCCGCCCACAAGAAATACCAGCATGAGAAGATTGGCGGCAACCGAGTTTCCCGCCATCCATGACAGCGGCCCTTTATTTAGCTCTGCTTTTATTTTATCTGTCAAATTATTTTTTTTCCAAAGGGGGGTCTTTAAGGTTTACAGCAACGGGCATGCCGTCAACAGGAATGGTAATGGCTGAGGTAATGATCTTTTCGCCTGGAAACAATCCATCTCTGACAAGAATACTGTTTCTGTCTTTCCAGAAAATATTTATTCGTTTTATTTTCAACCTGCCGTCATCATAAATCCACACATAATGATTATCACGGACATATTTTCTCGGCAGGGCAATTATCTCTTCAATGGTTTCTATTTTGATGGAAAGGGCCACATAGTCTCTGGTCAGCAGAGGGGCAGAACCAGACTCAAGCCCAAGGGGATCATCAATCTCTATAAGGACTTCAGCCAATCTGGATTTTTCCGCTATCCGGCCTGTGATTGATTTTAACCGACCTTTTCGTTTTATATCAGAGGTCTGGGATTCTAAAACCACTTCAGCCTGACCTGTTTTTTTTGAAAGAACCGGTATCTGGTCTGAGGGGACAAAGGCGGTCACCCAGTACGTTTCTGTACCGTAAAGGGAAGCCAGGGTCTCCTGGGTGGTGACGCAGGACCCCTGATTCACATGTCTTTCAATGACAATTGCATCAAACGGGGCGTTTATTATGGTTCTTGACAGATCCAGCACAGCCTGGTCAAGATCGGAAACAGCCGATTCAAGGTCTGCTTGTGCACTTGCCAGCTGGGGTTTTCTCAATGCCAGAGACCGGTCCTCCAGGGTGTATTCTTCGGATTTTTCATACATCAGCAGTTCTTTTTCTGCACTCGTCTGCTTTCCCTGTTCCAGTTCCAGAGATGCTCTGGCTTTTTTCACCCGGGTTCTGGATTTTTCAACGGCAATAAGAAAATCTGCCTGATCAATTTTGACAAGGATGTCTCCTTTTTTAACAATGCCGCCGGGATAAAAAGAATCTGAAATTTCAACAATCTCTCCGGAAACTTCTGCATTTAATTCAATTTCCTTTGACGGCCTGACCTCTCCCATTGCCTGAACAAGGATATCTGCCTTTTCCTGTTTCAATTCAAGCACATCAACAAAAACCGGCCTTGGCGCATCTTTGCCCTTTTGTTTCACAGCGGGTTTATGCTTGATAAAATAAATATATCCCCCGATCCCTGCCGCTGTTATTATTAGAACAATAACAATCTGAAAAAAAATCTGTACAGCCTTTAAGGTTTTATTGCTCATCTGCTTTTCCCAGCCTCTCAACAAATCCCTTTGTCCATTTGTTTCCAATGGATCTGTAAAGTGCAACCCTGTAGGAAACAAGGTCTGCCATCTCATTGACAAGGGATATTTCAATGTTTTTCATAAAATTATACCGTTCAATATAGGACACATAATCACTGCTTCCATTGATATATTCGATTTCAGAATGATAAAGCGCTGCTTTTGCCGCTTCCAGACTTTTTCTGACAAAATCGATTCTTTGTTTCTGAAACTTTTCCCTTGCCAGCGCATCCCTGACCTCATTCACTGCTGTAAGAACAATTGAGGCGTAGTTATGAAGGCTTTCCTCCTTTTCAGCTTCTGACTTTTTTACCTGATTTTTAAGGTAACCCCCTTGAAACACCGGAGCTATGAGGTTTGCAGCCAGATTTGACATCCAGTCCTCAAAGGAGACAGAAAAATCATCTGATTCTGTGGAAAGGGAGGCAGAAATGGAAAATCTGGGCAAAAGAGCTGCCCTGGCCGATCCAAGGTTTTCATGGGCCGACATCAGCCTTAACCTGGCTGCATTGACATCCGGCCTTGATTTCAGAAGAGTTGTGGGGATACCGGCATCGGGAAGCAGGGCAATCCTGCAGATGTTTTCTCCCAGAACAGGAAGGGGGTTACTCTCTCCGGTAAGACAGGCCATTTTGTTTTGAAGCACTGAAATCTGGGATGACAATGCCTTGATATCCGCCTTGACCGATAAAAGATTTTTTTTCTGATCATACACATCAGACCCGTTGACCATCCCGCTGGCATACCGCTGCCTTAAAATTTCAAGCTGATCTGCATTTGCCCTTTCAAGCGCTTTTAAAAGCTTAAGGCGTTTTCTTGAAAACACAATATCCTTCCAGGCGTTGACCACCTGGGAAGACACAGTGACTGCTGCCGCCTCAAGATCCTTTTCAACGGCTTTCTCTGTTAATAGGGCCGCATCCCTTTCTGATTTTATTCTCCCCCAGAGATCAATTTCATAGGAGGCAGCAAGCCCGAGAGATGAAGATTCAGAAATATCTGTATGTCCATCCTTATGGGTATTTGTTCTGGATGTGCCCGCCTCAATGTCCAGATCCGGAAAAAGATCGGCACTGCTCATGGCGGCAACTGCCCGGGCTTTTTTGAGTGAGGCAAAAGCAGCCTTTAAGGAATAATTTTTTTCAAGAGACTTTTCCACAAGGGCATTGAGCTCAGAATTATTGAAATCCTCCCACCATTTCTCAATTTTACTGGTTTTGTCCGATTTTATTATGTATTCTGCTGGAAGATCCATTTCAGGCAAAAGAGTGGAATCTTTTGATCCTGCTGCACATCCCAGCAGAAACATCAACGCAAGCACGGTTACAATAAATTTATACATAAAATACAGGGACACTTTACTTATTTTTTTATAATTCAAAATACAGGGACACTTTAAAATACGGGGACACTTTACTTATTTTAAAAATACGGGGACACTTTACTTAATTCGATCATCATTTTTTTTCAATACCCGGCATGGCCGGCCAATGATCATCAACCCGGCTACAAAAAATCATAACCTGCATAAAACCGACCCTTGTTTCCTGTTTTTTGTTCCAAGTTTTTTTAACGCCTGGCTGGGAAAAGCTAAAAGCTAAAAGATAAAAGCTTTCATGCTTTGTTGTGCCTGTCAAGGCATGGCCGTTATATGAAAATTGTGTCATTCAGGCAACCGATAATACACTATTTAACAAATTTTACATCTAAAAATATTATAAAAAGCCATGCCCTGATATTATACCTGTACGGGATCAGGCCCGGATCATTAAAATGACACCTGCCGGCCCGGGTTCACAAGGGCTCTGTCAGATCCAGACCACAGGCAGATGCCAAACCAGTTGACAAAATCTGTACAAATGAATAAATAAAACCCTATGCGACTTAGAAATATCATACTCGTTCTTGCTCTGCTTGCCGCACTTGCTGTTTCCTCAGGGGGCTATCTATACTACGCATCTTTGAAACAGGCCGCTTTTAACCAGGAAGATGACCATGCTGAAACAAGAATTGAACTTCTTAAAAGACAGCTTGCCATGTATCTTTCCGAGCATATCAAACCGGTAAAGGCCCTGGCCGGCATTGAAGAGCTTGAAACTGCCTTGAAAAGAAAAGATACAGTATCCATAAAAGAAGTCAACCCGGTTCTTGACAATTTTGCCAACGCCCTTGACCTGGATGTCTGTTATTTAATGGATGATAAGGGGTTAACCATTGCATCCAGCAATCGAAATGCAAAAGACTCCTTTGTGGACAAAAATTTTTCCTTCAGGCCTTATTTTAAAAATGCCCTGGCCGGAGATACAGCAACATATCTGGCCCTTGGCACAACATCAGAAAGAAGAGGGGTCTACTACAGCCACCCAGTCTATGACTCTCAAACTGATGCGCTGCTTGGCGTTACTGTAATCAAAGCCTCTGTGGAACTGGTTGAAGCGCTTTTGTTTACCGATTACCAGGGCATTCTCCTTGTTACAGATCCCAACGGCCTTATCTTTATCTCCAACAAAAACGAGCTGAGATTCAAACTGATGTGGGAGCTTTCCCAGGAGAGGATCCAAAAAATCCAGGAGTCAAGACAATTCGGCAGGGGGCCATGGACATGGGCGGGATTTTATATCACAAAGGACAGACATGTTGAAAACCAGAATAATAAGGATGAATACATTTATACCACCAGAGAAATGGACAACTACCCTGGATGGAAGATTATTAATTTAAGAGCCCGTAAGGAAATCGGGCAGAAAATTGCAGACCCCTTCCTGAAACTCATAGGCCCTGTTATACTTATGGTATCCATACTCATAGGGGGCTGCGTCTTTATTCTTTACACCAAAGCGCTCCAGGAAATTATACGGAGAAGACATGCTGAAAGAGAACTGCGGCAGAGTGAAAAAAAATACCGCCATATTTACAATAAAACCCCGGTAATGCTCCATTCCATTGATACTGAGGGTAAAATCATCAGAGTAAGCGATTATTGGCTGGAAAAAATGGAATACCGGCGCAATGAGGTGATTGGCAAATACCTGACAGGATTTTACACGGAAAAGTCAAAAAAATACGCAGAAGAGATTATTTTCCCGGAATTTTTCAAAACCGGATTCTGCAGAAATGTGCC
>JAWOEJ010000260.1:0-7365 GCA_046482845.1 Desulfobacteraceae bacterium
GTTGACATACACCCCCCCCTCTGGTATTTATAAGTGCAATGCAGGCACGAAGCCTGGCCGAATAAAACATTTAAACCTTTCATTTACGCCTTAATGCGCTTGCATCAGGGTAAATTCATTTGCCATAAAGGCATATCCCTGCACGGGATACTTCTTTATGGCATTTTTATGGTAAAAGGGATATACAATGCATTTTCATTGGTCCACGGGAAAATCGCTTCAAAACATTCGGGTCAGGCTGATACAAAGAATCAATTTCGATAAAATCAATATTTTTTTCATTGTTTTACTGGGGGCGCTGCTCTTTCCTGCCCTTTTTTGTCCAGGACCGGCCATGGGCAGTGAAATCCGCATAGCAGACAACCAGGGGGACTGGGGGTATCCCAATCCCTTTCGCCACTATCCCAGGGGGCCGGGGTATATCCGCATGTCCCTGGTGTTTGACACCCTGGTCTGGAAGGATGAAAAAGGGGTTGTTCCGGCACTGGCTGAAACATGGTCATATGATCCTGATAAAAAAGCCTTTGTGTTTCATCTGAATCCAAAGGCGCAATGGCATGACGGCCGCCCTTTAACAGCAGAAGATGTGGCCTTTACCATTGATTATTTTAAAAAACACCCCTATTTCTGGATTTTTATTGATGTGCTGGACCATGCCAGGGCAGTGGACGATCATACAGTGATCATTTATCTTAAAAGGGCCTATTCCCCTTTTCTGTCGGAAATCGGGGGCACCATGCCCATACTGCCCAGACATATATGGGAGCCGGTAAAGGACCCAAAAACATTTAACACACCCAGTGCTTTTATCGGCAGCGGTCCCTATATGTTCAAAGACTTTAACAAAACCCAGGGCACCTATCTGTTCAAGGCCTTTAAACACTATTATCAGGGATGCCCAAAAAAGGACCGGCTGATATACATCAAAAGCAAAAAGCCAATGATGTCCCTTGTCACCGGGCAGGCCGACCTGGCCGCTATCCAGCCGGATATGGCAGAGACCCTTGAAAAAAAGGGATTTATAATTATTAAAAATGAGCGGGGCTGGAACAAAAAACTCATGATCAACCATAAAAAGCCTCTGCTGAATCACAAGGTCTTCCGCCAGGCCCTGGCCTTTGCCATCAACCAGCAGGAAATCATTGACAAGGCCCACCGGGGATTAGCTGCGCCGGCATCCTATGGCCTGTTAAGCATTGACCACCCCATGTACAACCCCGCCACCCCCGGATATCAATACAATCCTGACAGGGCAAAGCGCATCATTTCAAGCCTTGGGTGGACCCTTAAAGAAGACGGTTTTTTCTACAGGGACGGCAAAATCCTTGAATTTGAACTGATCTCTTCCAATATTGCCGTGGCCGGGGAAAATGTAGCAGACCGGGACGGTGAAATCATCAGAAAACATCTCAATGACATCGGTATAAAGGTTCATCTTCGCATTCTTGAGCCTGCCACCACAGACAGCCGGGTCAGAAAATGGGATTTTGATCTGGCCATATCCGGCCACGGCGGGGTGGCAGGTGACCCCAAGATCCTCTGTGAAATGATATCTTCCCAATACGGCGCAGGGTCTGTGAACAGTGCAAGATTTGATGCAGACCCTGAACTTAACCGGCTGCTTAAAGAACAGATGCGGGAAATGGACCCTGCTGAGCGCAAAAAAATTGTCTTTAAAATTCAGGAGATGTACGCAGACCAGCTGCCGGCCATATCCCTTTACTATCCCGATACCATGGCGGCCTATAATCCAGACTGCCGCGTGACCTGGTTCTATACCCGCGGGGGCATTGGCAAGGGAATTCCCATCCCCCAGAACAAAATATCTCTGATCCGATAATACCCATGAACCCTTTTAAAAAGAAAATGTCCAGCGCTGTTTTGACCTATCTGGCAGCGGCCCTGATCATGACATATCTGAGCTACAGCCTGCCGGGGCTCTTGCCCGGGGATTTTGTAACTGCCATGTATGCTGGATCTGATGTCACCCTCAGCGCAGAACAGGAAGCTGAACTTAAAGCCTTTTACATGGACCAGACCGGATTTGGTGAGTATCTGGGCCGTTTGATCCGGCTTGACTGGGGGTATTCCTATGCATTTCTGTCACCGGTGTCCCGGCTTTTTTTCGATGCCCTGCCCTGGACCCTCCTTTTGATGGGATCAGCCCATATTCTTTCCTCGCTTCTGGGGTTTGTTCTGGGTGTGGAAGCGGCCTGGCGCAGGGGAAGTCTTGCAGAAAAAGCCTGGGTGGGCACCATGACTGTGCTGGAAGGGATTCCGGAAATCTGCAGCGGGGTGTTACTGCTTTTAATTTTTGCCCTTTTCCTGGGATGGTTTCCAGCGGCCGGGGCAGTAACTGCCTATGCTGATCAGAATCTGCTGCAGCAAACAGCGGATATTCTCATTCATCTGACCCTGCCCCTGACCACATTGATGCTGGCCTATTTCCCGGGCAACTTTCTTCTGACCCGGGCCGGCATGGTCATGGTGCTTAAAACCCAGTTTGTCCTCACAGCCAAAGCCAAGGGGCTGCCCCCCATCCGGGTAAGATACGCCCATGCCGCGCGCAACGCCCTGCTCCCCCTTGTGACCCGGTTTGGCCTGCGATTTGCCTTTATGATCACCGGCGCCCTTGTGGTGGAGACCATCTTTTCCTATCCAGGTCTTGGCACGCTTTTGTTCAACGCCATTTCCATGAGAGATCTGCCTCTGATCCAGGGCATTGTTCTATTTTCCTCGCTTATGGTTCTGATTGTCAATCTGGCCATGGAATTTATCTATACCTTACTGGATCCACGGGTGGCCCATGCATCTTAATCTTCGCCGGCAGATTCTAAAAGATCCCTGGTTTATCACAGGCGTTTTTCTGATTGTTCCCATGACAGTTCTGGCCCTGGCCGGCCCTGTTCTGGTGCCCTTCAGTCCCCATGACATGTCCTTTACCCCGTTAAGCCCGCCTGGTCCTGACCACTGGCTGGGCATTAATGACGGAGGAATGGATATCTTATCCGAACTCTTATTCGGCCTTAGAAATACCATGATGTTCGGTTTGACAGCTGGAGGGGCAGGACTGATTCTGGGCGCGGCAGTGGGGCTGATCTCTGCCTGGAAAGGAGGGGCAGCGGATCTGTGTCTGATGCGGCTGGCAGATATTATCCTTGCCGTGCCTGCCGTCATGATCCTGATTCTTACGGCCGCTTTTTTACAGCCCTCAAGCATGGTGCTGGCACTGGTTCTGGCCGGCATGACATGGCCCACAACCGCCAGAGGGGTAAGAGCCCAGGCTTTGACTCTAAAACACAGCCTTCATATCAAAGCGGCCCGGCGCATGGGCGGGTCAACCCTCTATATTATACTCAGACACCTCATGCCCGAGCTGTTCCCTTTGTATCTGATCAATTTTGCCGCCAAAATCCGCATGGCCATTTTCATGGAAACATCTCTGGCCTTTCTGGGTCTTTTTGATCCCAGCCATAAATCCCTGGGCCTGATGATCAGTTATGCCTTAAAATACTATTACCTGAACATCTGGCTCAACTGGCTTATCCCTCCGATTTTATTTCTATGCCTGCTCATTATGGGCACTACCTTTATGACCATCAGCCTTGAAAAAATCTTTGACCCGCGTTTAAAGGAAATATTGTGACCGTACAAATAAACAATTTAACCATCAGCTATCAAGACCACAATCACTCGCTTTTAGCCCTGGACAAAGTAAATCTCTCCTTGAATTCCGGCAGGATAACCGCTCTGGTCGGGGAATCCGGGTCCGGAAAAACCACCCTGGGCAAGGCAGTCATGGGGCTTTTACCGGATAATGCCAAAATTCTTGGACAAATTAATATCAGCCAGAAAAACATCCTGGATCTGAATGAAGGGGAAATGAATGCCATTCGCTGGTCCCGGGCGGCCATGGTGTTTCAAAACGGGGCAGCCAGCTTCAACCCGGTGTATTCCATATCAGACCAGGTGGCAGAACCCTTGATTCAGAAAGGCATGGAACGAACCAAAGCCGTGACCCGGGCCAATACCCTTTTAAAACAAATGGGGGTTGACTCAGACCAGGCAGCGCGGTATCCCCACGAACTCAGCGGCGGCCAGGTCCAAAGATGCCTTATGGCAATGGCACTGATCCTTGATCCCGGGATTCTGATCCTGGATGAACCCACTGCCGCCCTGGATGCCATGACCCGCAACTTTATCGCCCATGTGATCCAGGCGCTGAAACATCAAGGCAAGGCCATTTTACTGATCACCCATGATCTTGCCCTTGCCGACCAGCTGGCCGATGACATTGCCGTGCTCTATCTTGGACAGATCATGGAGTACCTCCCCGGCAGGGAACTGCTGAAGCACCCGTCCCACCCCTATACCCTGGCCCTGGCACGGTCCTTTCCGGCCATGGATACCACACGGGACCTCGGGGGCATCCGGGGAGATGCGTTTTACCGCATGGTCCACGCCCATGCAAAGGAAAACGGACCCCTTCATGAGCATATCCACGTGGCCACACCGGAAGCGGTCCACAAAGGCGGGCATGCACCTCCACAGGGGTGCATTTTTCAGCCCCGGTGTACCCAGGCTGTGGCAGAATGCACCCTGGGAGACATCGGCTTTACTGACGCCGGCACCCACAGGGTGCGCTGTTTGCGCGGGGGAATTGCAGAAATTCTTAGGTTTAAAAACACAGCCAAAACCTACGGCCCGGTCAAAGCGCTGCTGCCCACAGATTTAACGTTGATGGCAGGAGAGGTCTTTTGTCTGGTGGGAGAAACCGGGTCCGGCAAAACCACTTTGGCCATGATTGCCGCAGGGGCTGTTCAGCCGGACCAGGGCACCCGTATATTCCATAACCGGGATATGGACGACTGGATTAAAAAAGACTACCCGTCCCTTGCAGAAAAAATCGGAATCATCTATCAAAACCCAGCTGAATCCGTCAGCCACCGCTTTAGTGTATTTGATGTGGTGGCGGAACCCCTGCGTGTTCAGAAGCACAAAAAAGACAAGGAAGACATTAAAACCCGCGTGCTCAAGGCCCTGGCCGATGTCCGGCTTTCAACGGCATCAGAATTTCTCAACCGGTATCCCCATGAACTTAATATGGGGGCCATTCAGCGTCTGTGTATTGCACGGGCCCTGGTGCACGGACCTGATCTGCTCATTGCCGATGAACCCACAAGCGCTCTTGATCCCAGCGTCCAGGCCAAGGTGCTTAAGATGCTTCTTAATCTTCAGATTGACAAGGGCCTGACCCTGTTATTTGTTACCCATGATATCGGACTTGCCAGAAAAGTGGGGGACCGCATCGGGGTGATGCGCAACGGCCGTATTGTTGAAACAGGCACCAGCGCACAGATCATCAACCATCCTGAACAGGACTACACAAAGATGCTGATCAACAGTGCCAGGGGATTTGACCCGCCGGATCTAACCTCCGGGAGCCTGACAGCTGAAGGCTGATAACTTACGGCTGTCAGTCTTTCTTTATTATCCGGTTCTCACCGGACACTGAAATCAGTTCAGCGTCACCGGCAGGAAACACCAGGGTCATACCCAGCAACTGACCTATCTCAGCAGCAAGGGCTGTGGGCCGCGAATAGGAGACCAGTATGGGCAGGCCGGCCCTTGCCGCCTTGTGGATCAGCTCATAGCTCATCCTGGAGGACATCACCAGAATCCGCCCGTCTGACAGGGTATTGTCCATAAAGGCTTTGCCAAGTACCTTGTCAAGGGCATTGTGACGTCCCACATCCTCGGCAAAAGCAATGGTTTCAAGACGATAATCAAATAAAAGGGCGGCGTGGGACCCCCTTGTGATCTTGTGGTACTTCTGGTTTTTAGACAAGAGGGTCACGCACCTGAGAATATCGTCAAAACCGACCTTAAAGCTGCTGTGATTTTTCCTGACATCCCTGACAAGGTCTTTTACCATTGTGCGGCTGCTGACACCCTGTGCTGTGTGATTCAAATTCCTTTTTTCAATGCAGACCACGGCCTGTTCACGTCTTTCAGGAACAATAGAGACATCAACAATATTGGGATCTGTGTCCTTGTTACAGGTAACAGACAGACACTCATCATATTTTTCTACAATCCCCTCTCCCAGGCAGTATCCTGCAGCATGCTCAATTTCACTGCCCGGTGTCCGCATGGTTAAAAAAACCGGCCTGTTTTCAACCCGGATCAGCAGGGGGGATTCAACAATTAATTCTATATCTGCCTGCCGTTTACTGTCTTTTTTTAAAAAATCTGCTCTGCAGACCGCTGCTTTTTTTCCAGACATCAGCATTTATCCTTTTTTGTTCTGATTTTATGGTTAAGGCTGTCAGGTGTGAACAGACAATTGTCTTTATGTTCCTGGTGAAGATTGTCATTTTCCATGAATTTATCCTCATTTTCCTGGTGACTATTGACATTTTTTATGTATTTATCCCCATTTTCCAGGTGATTTTTACCGGGTGCCCCCCCATGGCTGACAGATGACGGACAATTTTCTGATTTGGGGTGGCGCAGATATTTTTTTAAATAAAATCCCAAACAAAGGGCAATAATATACGCAGCCAGAAAAACAAAGGTCACAGAAAGCCCCTTCAGGTCAAACCGGTTGTCCGGAAGGGACAGGGCAAAGGACGTCCCGGTTTTCTCAACCAGATAATCCTTTGAAAACACCGAGTTGAGCCAGGCAAGAATAAGAAAAACAGGGAGAAGATATGTCAGGGTGTAGCGCACATAATGATGGGCAAGAAAGGTGTTGAAATCATCATTGAGCTCATCGTCAGTCACGCGATACATGGCTTCCCTGCTGTACTTGTCCCTGACCAGCTGGAGTTTTTTCTGGTTTTCCCGTTTCTTTGAAAAAATTTCGTTAAATCGGCGGGTTCTGCTTTCTACCCTTAAAAGCGACCTCACCCCCAGGGCAAAAAAAGCAGTTAGAACACCCAGAAACGCCGTATGAAGCCATACCGGCACATCCAAAAACACCAAAGGCCTTATTAAAACAAGATTGAGCACTGTTGTTATGATATCAAAAACAGGAATAATCACAGCGTACAGGAGCTGATCAAGAAGGCGGTTTACAACGTCCATGAATACGTCCTTCCTGGAAATGGCCCGGGGAAAAATTTTTCCCCGGGGCCGTGTAGAAACTTAGTTTCTCAATAAAACGGCATGGCCGGCCCATGACCATGGACACGGCCACAACAAAAAATGAAACAAAAGAGTGCCGACCGTGATATTCAGCTCTGATCCTGCCGGGTGCAGCAGAATCAGGCTGAAACACGGCCAGGGCTGTCTACTGTCCAAATCAGCGCATGAACCAGAGCAGGCCTGTGTATTTTAAACAGGTTAGAATCAGGGCAAAGG
>JAWOEJ010000268.1:0-2796 GCA_046482845.1 Desulfobacteraceae bacterium
ATCCAGGCCCTGGATGCTGCCGCTGACCTTGTCCCCCAGGGTCCCCTGGATCAGCCTGTCTGCCTTGTATTTGAAGACAAAAAGAAGGCTCTGGCCGCTGCTTGCGATCCCGGATGCCATACTTCCCAGCATGCCTTTGTCTGAAGAGGGGACAATGATTTCATTGCCTTCTTTGCCGTCAATATTTCTGACCTGGGGCCTGATTTCAAAGACAGCACTGTTGCTCATCAGGTTCTGGGAGGAATTATCCATGTCATACACCAAAATGGAATGGCTTCCCCCGACCTGGACAGAAGATTTGAACAGGGGTTTTTTATCAGAATAGATAAAGAGTTTTTCATTTAAAATAAATATGGTTTCAGGTTTGCCGTCTCCGGTTACATCTCCGAAACAGCTGCCGGCAACATTAAATTGTCTGGGAAGTTTTAAAAACGGCGTTTCCCATCTGATATTGTTCTGTGACAGGGATCCCTGCCATATGCGGCTGCCGAAAATTTCATTGGGATCAAATTCCTGGGCCAGTAAGGTTTCACATCTGCCGTCTGCATTGGTGTCAAAGGTCCCTAAAATACGGGGAATCCTGATCTGGAAAGGAACAAGCGCATTGTCCTTCCACTGGTAGATATATCCCCAGAGGCTTTTGTTGTACCAGATATTGACGGTAAGATAGTCCCCTTTTTTTTGTTCAGGCTGCCACCATCCCAGAGACAAAATCTGTCCGGGGTGATCCATCTCACGGGTATGTATTTTTTCTGATGTATTGTTTATCCGGTAGGTGGTAATGGATTCCCCGTTTGTTGATGCCATTATCTTTCCCTTGTCTGTATTGATAAAATCAGCCATGACCGTGGGCGAAGAAAACTGACCCATTGTGGTGAGTTCTGGAAAGAGTTCTTTAAATTCAACCTTTTTTCCCCGGGCATCTTCAGGTTTTTCAACGGATACGTCAGCAGGCATGGACAGAGGCGATGCAGCAGGGGGTTCAGATCTGTCTGATGCCGCAGTAAAGGATTGCGCCTGGGTTTGACGGGACGGGCTGACCGCCCCGGATGTGACTGGATATACATGCAGACGTTCAAAACCAGGACCCCGCACCTCTATCATTTGGTCTTTAACCATAAATACCAGGGCTTCCTGAAACTGCTCCGGCAGGGATTTTAAGGAAGTTTTTGTAAAATTCAGGGCGGTGTCATAGGGTACCCATGTCAGATTATGAAGAGATGTTCTAAGCCGTGTGAACAGATCCCGGTTCTGGCCGGTGTAATCAAGGAACAGGGCCTTGATTTTTTTGAACCGGTAGATTTTGTCTCCCCTTACCGGTTTTTTTGTGGCAGAGACAAGCCTTGCAAAGGAAAATTTTGATTCTATCCGTGTAACAGACAGGATTGCACTGACTTTTTCAAGTGTGCCAAGGACTTCACCGGTTTCAGGGTGGGTTATGGTTTCTCCTGGAGAACAGATAGTAAAAAGATCACCAGAGGATATATTGTCAGATGCGTCAAGGTCAATGATGTATTCACTGCCTGCCGGCTGCACAAGACAGCCTTTAATTAAACTGAAATCCTCCAGGATGGTTTCAACTGTACCGGGTTTTTTAACATCACTGCCGTATCCAGGAACAGCAGAGAACACAAACATACTTAAAAGAATGCAGACACAAGCCAGGCTGCGCAAATTTAACATGGTTTTCTCCTTGATAAGGGGTTTGTTTTTATTCTGATATCTTTTGGGAGTAATGCCTTTTTCAGCAGAAAAGACAGATCAGGAAAAATTATTTGATCAAACTATCGGTGGACCGGGGTGCTTTCCCCTGCATCAGAAGGCAGGCCGCATAATCACTGCCAAAAAACTGATCCACCTTTAATATTCCCTCAATTCTTCCGGGAATCCATCCTGCAGGAATCCCGTAGCTGGATTTTACAACTTTAGAGTCCCTTGAAATTTTCAGGATGTCTCCTTTCTTCAGCCCGGTTTTCCGGCCTGCGTTAATGTAGAATGTGTCGTTTTCACTTGAAAACACACGGCAGAACCAGGGGGAGACCTGACTTGATTTAACTGCTTTTTGAAAGGCTGAATCAGCAAGGTGCAGGGCAAACATCAAGACATCTTCCCGGGTTTTCAACGGCATTTTAAAGTGAAGGGGCTGATATCTGTAAAAAAGGCCTGCATCAACAACAAAAATATCAGCCTCTGCTGTGCCGGGAAAAGATCGGGGAAGGGTTAAGCTGTCCACCAGGACCAGGATTCTGATACCGGGATATATGGTTACAATTTCAGATATCTTTTTGATATCCTTGTTTTTAAATTGCTGGTTTACAGCAAGGGTTTCATAAATCTGATCATGATCCACCAAAACCACTGGATAGGACGCTTCAAGCCGGGCTGCGCTTTTAATCACCAGTTCAAGGTCCTCCCTGGATACTTTGGCTGTATTGAATAAAAATCCTGTTTTAACCTTGAGCTCTGCGCTGTCTGAAGGGATTGTCTGAACCTGTTGTTTTTTTCGGTCAGCAGCGGGTTTTAAAACTTTTTTTTGGACTTGAGTGTTGGCTTGAGTTACTTATAACATGGGCAACCTGGATCAAATTGATCGTTTAACTTTTGCCTTCGCTTTTTATATACCAAAAGCGAAGGCATTGTTTTTTATAGATATCAGATAAATTGTATTTTTACCGATCTACTTGCTGCTGTTACCGATGAGATGAATAATCATACCGATGTCCTTACTGCTGTTACCGGTGAGGTTAATGGTCATACCGATGTCCTTACTTATGTTACCGATGAGATGAATGGGCT
>JAWOEJ010000332.1:0-3226 GCA_046482845.1 Desulfobacteraceae bacterium
GAGCGCCAGGCCGATATCTCCGTCTACCGGCTCATGGACTCGGCCGTGCCGCTGATTACAACCTTTCACAAGATTGCGGCCTCCAGCGGCCAGGCTCCGGACCGGCCCAACTGGCATCATTTCAGCATATCCGACCGCATCGGCTACCTGCGCAAATGCGAGGCCGATCCGGCCTGGATCCGGCGCCATCACAGAAAGGTGCGCGCAAGCATGGCCGTTTACCTGGCCATCATCCTCGGGCTGGCCTCAGTGGGCTACAGTCTGCATTTCGGCGCAGCCGGGGAAAATCTGTCCGGAAAAATGGCCGAGCAGATCCTCACCCGCCAAATCGGCCAGCAGCCCGGGGACCCGGAGCTGCACGTGATGCTCGGGGATTTGTATTACAGCAGAAACAATCTCAGCGCCGCAACAGAGGCCTATCAGCAGGCCCTGGACCTGGATTCCGGCAATGTGGCGGCATTAAACAATCTGGCCTGGCTATATGCAACCTCAGAGTCGGATACCGGAATGTTTCAGCCGCAAAAAGCCCTTGAACTGGCCCAAAAAGCCGCAGACCGGTCTTTGGAGCCCCATGTGACAGATACCCTGGCAGAGGCCCATTTTGTCAATGGCAACTATGAAAAGGCCGTTGAAACCGCTAAAAAAGCCCTGTCTGCGGCAACAAGCAGGCGGGATTATTACCGCGATCAACTCAAACGGTTTGAACAGGCCATAAATGACAACCACAGATCCCGGTGACAGCAAAAAAATGCAAACCCCCTTGCCGTCCGGAAAACCGCTTTTTGAACTGCAACAGGAGGATGACAACACCCTGACCGTGGTCCTGCACGGCCGGGCCGATATCACCACCGCGCCGACCCTGATCCGGCAGCTGCCGGCATCTGTGCCATCAGACCAAAGGATCCAACAGCTGAAGGTGGATTTTGCCCGCGTGACACAGTTTGACGATTACGGGGCCATGGTGGTGCTGCGCCTTGTTCAGATACTCCAACTTACCCACGACCAGCTCAGTTTTGTCAATCTTGCGGCAGACCTCGATGTGCTTTAATGGATATCCGGTATTTTTTGTTTTCCATAACCAGTTCCACGATTTCCTCATTGGCAAACGACCTCTTTAACACAGTTTTATTATAAGTGGTGAATCGAATAAGCTTGTTTTTTACCCATATACCACATATAAAGCCAACAAAAAAACCTTTTAACCACGGGATTTTAGCAACGGATGCTTTGAGGGAAATACCAGGCCGGCTGAAATGGTTGCTCTGAAGCCAGAAATAGGCGCAAGGAAATGATCTCCCCCAGTCTTTTTCAATATACCCACGGCCATGATCGAAGCAGATGTTTTCATTGTTGCAAATCATACTTCCCCTGATCGAATGGTCCATGCTTACAATGCCATGATAGCATTCCATAAAAGGCACAAAAGCATAAGGCCCCATAATACCCGGAGAATAAAATGGTTTCGGCCACGGAACATTATTCCTGAAAGCAAGTTTGCCCTTTACTTCGGGAAGATCAATGTGTAATTAGTCTTCCGAAAAACGGTTATTTTGTATCGTTATTTGAAATTTCCCGGGTGCGGCAATAAAAGAATTGTAATCAAATTTATGGTAACCGGAGCGTAGCCTTTTTCCATCCAATACCTGTATGAAAGCATGTTTTTCTCCATATTCATCCATGGATATGCCGGGAATGATGGAAAATGCATGTTTCTCGGTGGCATCCACCATTTTATAGTACCAACCTTCGAAATAACGTTTCTTCTTATTCCATCCCTGAAAACGCTCCGGATTAAAAAAAGCCTGCAATTTTCGGATCATTATTTTTTATTTAGTGCATGAACGCTGTGAATTTATTGAACAATTTTTTAAAAACCTTGAGATACAAAGCTCAATTGATATTATTCCTGGAAATTTTTTGACATTCCCCATTTTTTTTGTATATTATTCTTATAAATAGAAAGTTAGATTTACCTATCGGGGGAGTACATCAAAAAAAGTTGCCGATAAGATGAATGTTTTTTTGATGAAACGAGGATGGTCTGGTCAACACAAAAGGGAATGAATAGAATGCCACCTGCGCGTTCTATCGGCCAAAGTGAAAAGACACTACAGTCTTGATTGCATAAAATATGGGAATACAAAATATTTAATTACGTTGAGTTTATGAAAAACAGTGATTACAACAGAAGGATGTTCCTGAAAACCTCCCTCGTAGGAACGACAGGTGCGGTGTTTTCAAATAAAATAATGGCCGGAGAATCCGTTAAATCCTTTGATCCGGAAGAAAAGAAGGCAAAAATCGTAAAAAGAAAACTTGGAAAAACCGGTCTGAAATTACCAATTGTTAGTTTCGGAGTCATGCGGGCAGACAACCCAAACCTGGTAAAAGCCGCCATGAATGCCGGAGTGGAACATTTTGACACAGCCCATGGTTACCAGAATGGCAACAATGAAAAAATGCTGGGAGAAGTCTTAAAAAATTATTCCCGCAATTCATTTACGATCGCTACAAAGGTAAAATCGAAAGAGAAAGAAGCCTTCATGGAACAACTGAATACGAGCCTGGAACGTTTGAAGATGGACTATGTAGATATTCTTTATTCGCATGCATTATCTTCCCGCGAAGAAGTATTGTCTGAAGCGATCCTGGATGCTTTGCAAACGGCAAAAAAACAGGGAAAGGCCAGACATATCGGGTTGTCAACACACAGCAATGAACCTGAGGTAATCAAAGCTGCTATCGACAGCAATGTATATGAAGTTATACTGACTTCCTGCAATTTTAAACAAGACCATAAGGAGCAATTGGCTAAACGCATTGAGGAGGCCTCCAATAAAGGGATCGGCATTGTAGCCATGAAAACAATGGCAGGAGGAAGGCTTGGCAAGGATGCCGAAAAAATGCACTTTAAAGCTGCACTGAAATGGGTACTTAAAAATCCCCATGTTCATACAGCCATCACGGGAAATACAAATTTTGAAGAATTGGAGGAAAATATGAGCGTCATGGCGAATTTGGATTTTTCGAAAGAAGAGCAAGATTTCCTTTCGTATGCATCCCTTAAAGAAGGGCTGTATTGTAACGGATGCCGGAAGTGTACCAAGGAATGCAGGAAGAACCTTCCCATCCCTGAAATGATGCGGGCTTATATGTATGCATATGGATACGGGGAAACAAAGAAAGCCAAACAAGAACTTGCAGCACTCAACACGGAAAATAATCC
>JAWOEJ010000274.1:0-7269 GCA_046482845.1 Desulfobacteraceae bacterium
ATTCCGGCGCCACCCCTTTTTCAGAAATCAGACAGGCGATCTTTGCTGTAATGGTTCTTGTCTTTCCCGTTCCCGGACCTGCCTCAATAATAAGGGGAACGCCTTCCACAGACAGGGCCCGGCGCTGTTCATCATTTAACGTCAGACCGGAGTCATCCCGGGAAGGATCATCTTCATTCCCGGCCCGGCCCGGCTGGTTTTTTTTATTGTGTTTTTTTTCAGGCCGTGTGCTGGGGCTGAAAATTTCCGGCCCGGGTTCAACACCGCTTTCCATGCCTGGGGATGTCCTTTGGGCAGTGGACTTTTTTCTGCCTGACCCCGGCTGTTTTTTTCTCACTGGTTTTTTTCCAAAAGCAGAAAACAAATCTGCCTCTCCGGCAAGGCTTTCCCTCTCTCCCTGCTTAAAAAGGCTGACCTTTCCGTATTCTCCGTCAAAGCCCGGTGAGATTGAGACCTTTTTACGGCGCATCCTCTCCACGGCCCGGTCCAGCAGGGGGATCTTCGCCTTTGATATATCCCCTGCACTGTGTTCAAGAAGGATATCAAGCTCCGGTCCCAGGGCGGCAAGGGCTTTATTGTAACAGGCCGTGACTTTTTTGGTTTTGGGTCCCACCTGGCAAAGCTCTGACAAAATGTCGCACAAAGGAACAATGCTTTTAAACCCGTGCCTTTTTTCAGGGACATAGCCTTCCGGCCGGGTGGCCAGCTGCTCTACCCGGTTCAGTACGCCAAGGGTCAATGGCCGGCCGCACTGGGGGCAGATCCCATTGTTTTGTCGTGTTTCCCGGGGATTAAAGCAGACCCCGCATTTTCTGTGCCCGTCAAAATGATACTTGCCCTCCTGGGGATACATATCAATTGTACCCTGGAATTTTTCCATATCTCCAGTTTCAAGGGCATCCTTTAAGGAAAAAAAAGACAGATCTGTATTAAAAACCGAGGCATTCCTGCCAATGTACATGGGAGAATGGGCATCAGAGCTTGAAACCAGTCTGACACGGTCCAGATCCGCCACCCGCCAGTTCATGGGCGGATCCGAGGACAAGCCTGTTTCTGCGGCAAAAATATGGGAGGACAGGGGGCCGAAGCATTCTTCAATGGAATCAAATCCGGATTTTGACCCGAACATGGAAAACCAGGGTGTCCAGATATGGGCTGGAATGAGAAACCCTTTGTCTGAGGTGTCAAGAACAATCTCAAGGAGCCGCTCACAGTCCAGACCGAGAATGGGGCGGCCGTCAGACTTGAGATTTCCGATTTTGTCAAGTTTTGCATTAAAATTTTTTACAATGGAAATATCGGGGAAATAGACAAGGTTATGGTTTTTTCGAACCCTGTCATCCTTTTTATATATACTGCTGATTTCGCATTGAAGTATAAATCTTACCCTGCGCCTGCATCGTCCGGGTATTTTCTCATCAATGGGCTCTGCTGTTTCCCTTTTAAGTTTAAACAGACCGGGTTCAGCCGGGACAAGTTTTTCCTCAATTTCAGCAAGCCAGCCCGGATGGGTAAAATCTCCTGTCCCCACAAGGGTGATCCCCTTTAACTGGGCTGCCTGGTACATATGTTCCAGATCCAGGTTCTTAGCAGTTGCCCTTGCAAAATGGGAATGAACATGGAGATCCGCAAAAAATTTCATGATTTTTCCTTAAACTCGATTGTCAAGTTTTTATAGAAGGGCCGGTTAAGAGCCCCTGACAGGCAACCTCTGGGGGCGGCACTCTCCGGTACTCTCCTGTTGGCTGCGCGTCTTCAACCCATTCTTTATTGTGACCGCCAGACCATGTGGGTTACAAAAAAATACTTATTGCTTTTGTACATTATTTTACATATTTTTAAAAGACAGTTTTTTGGAATTCAGATTTCCCGTCAGACAAAGGAGGCACCGCTTGAAATTCAAAGCTGAAGATAAAAAAACAATAAACACCTGGGCAGAAAAACAGACAGACCCGATACAAATAAGATTTACAGCAGCCGGCCATGACCTTGACAATTTTATTGAAGACTTCTGTGATACTTTGGCAGAGCTGGCTTTCTGCATCAAGGTGGAAAAGAAAAAAAACACGGATCTCAAGCTTCCGGAAATAGGCATCACTGACAACCTGAGCTATTCGGCTGTTCCCATGGAGATGGAACTGACGCCTTTTCTGGCAGCCCTTGAAGCAGGTCATAAAACAGGTTCTCCAGAAGATCCGGGCCGAGTTCTGAACCCCCTGCCTGAAACCACAAAAAAAATCCTTGAAAAAACAGATATCCCGGTTCACCTGACATTATTTATTGCAAACGCCTGTCCCCACTGTCCAAAAGTGGCAGCCGATGTTCTGCCCATGGCCTTTGCCAGCAGTCAGATCAAGGTGAGAATTATTGACGGCACCCTTTTTACACAAGAAGCCGCCAGAGCCAGTGTCATGTCTGCGCCCTGCCTGATCCTTGATGACGATTTCCGATGGACAGGCCAGGCAGCGGTCAGCGAGGTGGCAGATATGATTGTCAACCGCAGACCGGCCAGCCTGAGCGCCGCCACCTTTAGAAGCATTCTGGAAGAGGGCAGAGCATCCTGGATAGCAAACCAGATGATCGAGGAAGACGCTGTTTTCCCAGGGTTTATTGATCTTTTAACCCATGAGATCTGGTCTGTCCGTCTGGGTGCCATGGTGGTTCTGGAAGAACTGGCAGAAAACAACAGAAACATCGCTTTAAAAGCAGTGCCCCTGTTATGGGAAAAATTTGATACAGCAGATACAACAGTCAAAGGAGACATATTGTACGCCCTGGGTGAAGCAGGTGACACCCAGGTTCACCACCAGATCCGGCAGAAACTTGCCACCCTGGAAAACGAAGATCTGAAAAGCGCTGCTGAAGATGCCCTTGAGAGCATAGAATCAAGATCTTAAGGTGGCAGTGAGGCGTTTCGGTTCCGTAAAAAGTGAAAGCGCAGACCTTATGTCCCTGCACATGATATCAGCGGCCATGACTGATTTAACGGCGGCGCCTTCTTCCTGAAGCAGGACAATACCGATTTTTGCCGCATCCAGCATGGCCCTGTCGTTTCTTCCGTTGCCAATGGCAACACAATTGTCACAGCCAAGCTGCTCCACATACATCAGCTTGGCCTTATCCTGGCTGCTTTCCGGCAGAATGGAAAGTGTAACCGGAAAATCTTTTAACTGCTCTTCTGCAATGCCAAAGGTATCCGCTGTAATGACGTGAAGATCTACTTTTTTTGACAGGATATCCGTAATTTCCCTTAAATTGTCCAGAACAATGCCGTCACAGGCCATGGTTCCATTATAGTCCATTACAATGTGGGCTATTTTCACTTCCCCGAATCCGGGTATCACAATTTCTATCATTTCCCTTTTCCCTGTATTAAGGTAGAATGCCAATATGGTATTGACTTTTTTAATTTTTTTTTCAAATATAAAAGACATAAATTATACACAGACAACCAGGAGGATTTCAAGTGAAAATTATCAACTGTACCGATATTGGACCTGCAGCCTTTGACAATGATGTGGCTGAAAACATAAAGGGACGGGTATTGATTGGCAAAGATGACAGTGCTGACAACTTCTTTGTTCCTTCCACTGCACCGGAGTTATAATGTTTTTAAGAACATGTGTGTCTCCCAAAGGAAAATTTATCGTCGGTGAACATAACCCCGGGTTTACCGTAAAAAATTTCAGGACTGAAGAAGCTGAGTCAACCATCGGCAGACTTGCCGACGGCACCCCTGTTAACAGCAATATCAATTTTCCTGAAACCGATATTACAGTTCCTCAGGCAGATACGGTTTATGAGATTGCCAACCCCCTGCCCTTCCGGGGGACCACATATATCAATTCCCGGTGGGCGGATAAAAATGCCCGACACCCTGAAAATATCCATTTACCGCAAAAACCGTCTTTTTCTTTTACCCGTACCATTGAAAAATGGCTCAAAAAAAAAGGGCCTGAGTCAGGAAAACCAAAAAGATCTCCTTGATTTTCTGCCGCCGCCCCTTCTTTCTGCCCTGGCCGACAGCTCTGATGACCCGGAAGAGCTTGTCAGAATTGCAGAAAAAACCTGCACCTTTGTCTTTGATCAGGAAAACAAACGCCCGGCAGGACTTGTTTTTAAAACAGACAGCAGCGGCATTCCCGTCCCTGATATTAAAAACCATGCCCTGTTTGACACCGTGGCCAACAACATCCATCTGCCCGATGATTACAAGGCAGCCATGGTTTTAACCCCCGGTATACAGGGCACAAGCCCGATTACCGGGGACTGGGAAAAAAAAGATGAAAAAGGGAAAAAGCCCAAAAGCCATGTGTTTGAATACCTCAGGCAGAACAGCTATATTCCCTGGGGACATTTTGCAGCCAACACTGCTGATGACACGGTAAGATACAGAGTTAAAGACCTTGTTTTTGACGACATAAAAGGGATGCGCCGCCTTTTCTACCAGAGAATTTATACATCCGTGGCTGTGCAGCTGGGAATAGAACTTCCCGCCTCAAGGGAAAAACTGTCCCGGGATCAGCTGGAAGAGATACGGAAAAAAAGCCTTGAAAAAATCAGAGATTCAGAAAAACTCAAATTTAACGGATCGCTGTGGGGCTGGAATTTCGGCTTTGGGTTTGCCCATTGCGGGTACCGTCTCCACGCCTCCCACCAGCAGATCCACCAGCAGTATGCCATGATACCTGAAACAGTTTCTGACACCGGCCAGGGGTCCATGCCCTCCTTTGCCTGCGGCGACATGGTGGCGGAATTTATTGAGGCTTACAGACAAATCTGGGGGAAAAATTTCTTTGAAACCTATATGTCAGCTATCCGGTCCAACGAGCGCGTGGACAGGGACCCAAAAAAATCATCACGCCTTGTGGTTTTTGAGGATGAAAACATCATGGTGTTTGTGCCCAAAGCCCAGACTTCCCAGTGGGAGTTGCAGCTCATGCCCCTGAAACCCTGCGGAAATATTCTTGAAGCCGATGAAGGCATGCGGTGCTCCCTTGACCGGGGCATTTTAACCGCCCTTAAAATCCTTGAAGCCATGGGTGCAAAAATGATTACTTCCATTGAATATTCAAAACGCTTTGATTCAAAGGATTCTGATCAAAGAGTGGTATATGCTTTTCTTCCTAAAATTCCATTCTCACCAGGGGCCTTCAGCGAAGCCCAGCTGAGATGGATCAACGGCCATTATCCTGAAGATTTTGCACTGGCCTGCCGTTCAAGACTTAAAGCGTTTGAATAACCACCATGATGCACAGCATAACAACAAACCATGACACTTGAATTTTGCCGCGTCTTGTATCTTGTTTCAAGTTTCTTATAAAAAAAACCAGAATGCAGACAGACAATGCGTTTATCCGCTACCAGGGAGCATCCTTATGAATAAAAAAAATATCCTGTATGACGGCCTTTATGAATGGACCGGAACAACCCGGGAAGGGGAAAAGCCCATATGCTGGTGGCCGGGATCATACCGCATCCGCATTATAGATCTTGCATCTGATGAACCGGATATCTTCCATCTCAGACCCACGGCTGTGATCTGCCAGAACAACAGTTCCGGTACATCCATACGCAATTATGTTCAGAATTTTGCCAGGGCTGTATCTGAAAAATATAACCTTGAAATGGAAAAAACCATCTGGGTGGAAATTGCCCCCACCCATCCCTGTGAAATTCAGGCAGCCACGTTTAAACTGGTGTCCGACCTGGAGAACAACAGACTGTTTTCTGTAAGATGGAGAGATTTAAGACCCAACGAATTCAGCACCCTAGAACCTTATTTAGATGATTTTATCAAAAAGGATAATTAAAGTCCATGGATCTGCTTGTAACAAACGGTATTGTCCTTACCATGAATAAAAAAATGGAGATTATTGAAAACGGCGCTGTTCTTGTTCACAATAATAAAATTGCAGGCCTGGGGAAAAAAGAGGATTTTTTCGGCCACAACGCAGACCAGGTCATTGATGCCAGAGGCGGGATCATCATGCCGGGCCTGATCAATACCCATACCCATGCCGCCATGACCCTTTTCAGGGGACTGGCCGATGACCTGCCTTTGATGACATGGCTTAATGAACACATATTCCCGGCTGAATCCAGGCTGACCCAGACTCAGGTGTATACAGGGGCGATGCTGGCCTGTGCGGAAATGATTCTTTCCGGCACCACCTGTTTCTGCGACATGTATTTGTTTGAAGATGAGGTGGCCCGGGCTGCGTCTGATTCCGGCATGCGGGCGGTAACAGGTGAAGTGCTCTATGATTTTCCCTCGCCCAGTTACGGAGAACTGGAAAAAGGGTTTGAATATGTAGAAAAAATGATTGAGAAATGGAAGCACCATCCCCTTGTCACCATTGCAGTGGAGCCCCATTCAACTTATATCTGCGCCCCTGATCTTTTAAAAAAAGCATCGGCCCTTGCAGAAAAACACAGCATCCCCCTGGTGATCCATGTTGCAGAAACCAAAAACGAAAAACAGATCATCATGGAAAAGTACAAAAAATCCCCTGTGGCCTTTCTTGAAAGTCTGGGCGTGCTTGGGCCCAATCTTGTGGCCTGCCACAGTGTCCATCTGTCAGAGGCGGATATCGGTCTTTTTAAAGCAAATAAGGTTAAGGTGGCCCATTGTCCGGAAAGCAATATGAAACTCGCCTCAGGCGTGTCCCCTGTCCCTGAAATGATCCGCCAGGGCATATGTGTGGGCATTGGAACCGACGGCTGCGCCAGCAACAATGATCTGGATCTTTTTCTGGAAATGGGTACAGCAGCAAAACTTCACAAGGTATTTTCCCGCAACCCTGAGGTGATCAGCGCAGAAACCGCAGTAAAAATGGCCACAATCAACGGCGCTGCTGTCCTGGGACTTGAAAAGGTCACAGGGTCTCTTGAAACGGGAAAAAATGCAGATCTTATTGTTGTTGACACCTCAAGTCCCCATATGGTGCCCATGTACAACCCCTTGTCCCACCTTGTTTATTCAGCTACCGGTAATGATGTTGCCACTGTGATAATCAATGGAAAAATCATCATGCACCAGAGACAGATCCTGACCATGGACCTGCAGAAAGTAATGGCAGCTGTCAACGCTGCGGCCCGTGAAATTCAGATCAGAGATTCAGATCAAAGATAAGGCGTATTGACATTTAACAGCGCCTTGTAGTAAGGTGGCCGATTCATAAAATATGTCCCATTGGCGCAACCCAGGAGACGGGCAAAAAGACAAGCAAGATGCGTGGATTATTTTTTGGAAGATCTCTAAAGCAG
>JAWOEJ010000409.1:0-22793 GCA_046482845.1 Desulfobacteraceae bacterium
CCCTTTACAGAAGATGTAAAAGGTTGTATGAAAATTCAGAAGGAAATAGAGCAGTCCTCTCAATTAAAAGTAACCGGTATTGTTGGCAATGCAAATCTCATTGATGAGACAACGCTTGAAATAGTTTATAAAGGGTATGAATTCATAGAGGAATTGTCTGATCAGTCAGGCCTTGCAATAGAATTTATTACGGCAGATGTCCAGATGCTGCCGCACTTGGATTTAGACCGGTTTGACTGCCCTGTTCTGCCCATAACAAGAAAACTTGTGCCACCATGGAAGAGGAGTTAAGTTTATGGCATATAAACATGAAATTGATAGTGAAAGATGTAAGGGATGCGGCCTTTGTGTGGATGTCTGCCCAAAGAAGGTGCTGGAGATATCCAAAAAAGTCAGCCCAAGAGGGTATTTTCCAGCGTATCAGGCCCGGCCGGATGATTGTATCCATTGTGCCCTTTGCTGTACAATGTGCCCTGATGTAGCCATCACCATTACAGAAACCGGGGAAAAAACAGAGACCGGGAAAAAAAAACAAAAAGAAAAAGTATAAAGGAGACGTGATGGCCAAAGTGTTGATGAAAGGCAATGAAGCCATTGGAGAAGCTGCTGTGAGGGCGGGGTGTTTAAACTATTTTGCCTATCCCATTACCCCCCAGTCCGAGGTGGCTGAATATCTGTCAAAACGCATGCCCGAGGTGAACGGCACCTTTGTCCAGGGCGAGAGTGAAGTGGCTGTAGGGTATATGATTTTTGGCGCGGCCGCCTGCGGTGAACGGGTAATGACCACCTCGTCCAGCCCGGGTATCAGTCTGATGAGTGAAGCCCTCAGCTATATCGCAGGGGCAAGGTGTCCTGCTGTTTTTGTGAATATCATAAGGGGCGGGCCCGGTCTGGGAGGCATTCTGCCCTCCCAGGGGGATTATTTCCAGGCGACCAAAGGCGGCGGCCATGGGGACTACCACCTGCTTGTCATGGCCCCGGACGGGGTTCAGGAGGCCGTGGAAATGGTGATGAAGGCCTTTCCCCTGGCTGAAAAATACAGAGGCCCGGTGATGATACTCGGGGACGGTCTTATCGGGCAGATGATGGAGCCGGTGGAGTTTCCTGAAGATTTAAACGAGCCCCCCACCAATAAGGATGACTGGGCCACAAACGGCATGGACACAAGAAAAAGCACACAAAAAAATATTGTAAAATCCCTTTACCTGGATTCAAAAGTACTCAATGACCACAACCTTACCCTGAAGGCCGGCTATGAACGGATGAAACAGGAAGAGGTCATGTTTGAGGCGTATAACACGGACGGTGATTACAAGGTGCTGATTGTCAGCTATGGGACCATGAGCCGGGTGTGCAAGACAGCCATTGACAAAATGAAGGAAACAGGGCTTGAAATCGGGCTGATACGGCCGAAAACCCTGTTTCCTTTTCCTGAAAAAGCAGTGTTTGATGCGGCGGTAAAGGAAAGCTGCCAGCAGGTGGTCAGCATTGAAATGAGTATGGGCCAGATGGTTGAAGATGTTGAGCGCTGTGTCAAGGGAAAGCGGGATGTTGGATGGTATGGTCAGTGCGGCGGTGATATCCCGTCACCTGAAGAGATTATTGCGCATATCAATTCGTTGTTGAAATCATAAAAATGTTCCAGGGAGTAATTTTAGAATGGGAAAAACATTTTCAAAGCCGGAAGCTCTTTCCGATGCCTATACACATTATTGCCCCGGATGCACCCATGGTATTATCCACCGTCTTGTGGCTGAAGCCATTGATGATCTGGGAATCAGGGGAAGAACCGTGGGTATAGCCCCTGTGGGCTGTGCCGTGCTGGCATACAATTATTTTACCTGCGATTTTCAGGAGGCTGCCCACGGACGGGCCCCTGCCATGGCAACAGGCATCAAACGGGTCCGGCCGGATCTTATTGCCTTTACCTACCAGGGCGACGGCGACCTGGCCAGCATCGGCATGGGAGAGATTGTCCATGCCGCCAACCGGGGTGAAAAATTCACCACCATTTTTGTCAACAATGCCATTTACGGCATGACCGGCGGGCAGATGGCGCCTACAACCATGCCCGGCCAGAAAGCAACCACAGCTCCTTTTGGCAGGGATGTGGCCCTTACCGGCATGCCCATGCGAATGTGTGAACTGCTGTCAAGCCTTGCCACTCCCGGGTATATTACCCGGCAGACCGTTTTAAAGCCCAAGTTTATCAACAAAGCAAAAAAAGCAATCAAAAAGGCATTTGAGTACCAGATCGAGAACACATGCTTTTCCTTTGTCGAGGTGGTCAGCACCTGTCCGACCAATTGGGGCATGACGCCTCAGAATGCGTTAAAATGGGCTGAAGAAACCCTTCTTCCTTATTATCCCCTGGGTGATTTTAAAACCCCTGAACAGTAAAAGCCGGTATTGACAATTTCAGGGACTGTCCAGGGACTGCAGGGACTGACCCGGTACTGATTGCCTGGTTCTGCCGGCCTGGAATGTTTCACTGAAAACAGCAGGGATAATGAGATAAAAACGGTTTGAAAAAAATATGTTTTGGAGGAGTATATGCAGAAAGAGGTTATGTTCGCAGGGTTTGGAGGCCAGGGGATTCTGCTCAGCGCAAAGCTTCTGGCCCATGCAGCCATGAAGCAGGGATTGGAGGTGGCCTGGGTTCCGTCCTACGGACCTGAGATGAGAGGGGGAACCGCCTATTGTACCGTTGTGATCGGGGACAGGCGCATTGGATCGCCGATTATTAAAAGCCCGACCCATCTGGTGGCAATGAACCGGCCGTCTCTGGAGAAATTTGCGCCCCATGTCCGGCCTGGCGGGGTGGTTCTGATCAACACATCCCTGATCCCGGTACAGTCCGGCAGGGATGATGTTATTGAACTGATGGTGCCGGCCAATGAGGCGGCCATTGCCCTTGGCAGTGTCAAGTGTGCCAATATTGTGGCTGTCAGTGCCTTTGCAGCCAAAAGTAAAATGGTTGATATGGATTTGCTCAGGGAATGTGTAAAAGAGCAGTTTGCCGACAAGGCAAAGCTGATTCCCTTGAATATGAAGGCCTTTGACAAGGGTGTGGAAATTGCTGCAAACCAGTAATATATATTTAAGTTTTAAGTGTTAAGTGTTAAGTGTTAAGTTTTAAGTGTTAAGAAGACATAGCTGACAGCTGATGATGCTTTCGTCATTTGTTGTGGCCGGGTTGATGATCATCAGGTTAACGTATGCATGGAGGCACAAATTATAATTTAGCCATAGGGGGTGCTGTATGATAAGGGTTGAAATTTCACTTTTTTTAAAGAATGCGCCGGGAGAACTGGGCAATTTAACAGGTTTTCTGGGAGATTCAGGGGTTAATATTGATGCAATCACCATTCAGGATGCCTCTGCCTATGTTCAGAGCCTGTTTGAGGCAAGGGGAAAGTCTTTAAAAAGAATTGCTTCTTCAGCCAGTTACAGTTCTGTCAGAAGGGATTCAGCGCAATTTGCGCTGATACGGATGATTGTGGATAAACCGGATGAAGCTGTGGCACTTCTCAAGGAGAAAGAGTATATTTTTGATACAAAGGACGTAATTGCCATTGATCTTGAAAATATACCGGGAAAGCTGTCTTCTGTAGCTAAAAAATTCGGTGAAAAGGGCATCAATATAAACTATGTTTATGGATCTGTGTCTCCTGGAGATGCAAAATGCCTGTTTGTATTTTCGCCGGAGGACGTTGAGCTGGCTGAAAAAATATTTCAGGAATAAAAACAGCGCCCGGGTCAAATTCCTGCGGGTTGAACCTGACCCGGGTGTTTTTTTTAATTGGGCTTTCTTTTGTCTTTTAGAATATTGTTGGAAATAACAATTCTCTGGATTTCTGAAGTGCCTTCGTATATGGTGAATACTCTGGCATCTCTGTAGAAGCGTTCAACCGGGTAGTCCTTGGTAAACCCGTATCCTCCGTGGAGTTGAATCGCCCTGCCAGTGATCTGGTTGACCATTTCAGAGGCAAAGAGCTTTGCCATGGAGGCCTCTGTGGTATACCTCTCTCCGCTGTCTTTTTTGGCTGCAGCCGACAGAATCAGCTGGCGGGCAGCTTCAATCTGGGTGGCCATATCGGCAATCTGCCAGCGGATGCCCTGGTGTTTGGTAACAGCCATGCCAAACTGTTTTCTCTTTTTTGCGTAGTTTACAGCAGCATCCATTGCTGCCTGGGCAACCCCCAGCGCCTGGGAGGCAATTCCAATGCGGCCTCCGTCAAGGCCGGACATGGCGATTTTAAACCCGTCTCCTTCCTTGCCGAGCAGGTTTTCCGCCGGTACCTCACAGTTCTCAAAAATCAGATCTGTGGTGTCCGAGGCCCGCAGTCCCATTTTGTCTTCCTTGCGGCCCACAACAAATCCTGGAAGTCCCTTGGGTACAATAAAGGCGCTGATGCCTCTGTGACCGGCGCTTTCATCGGTTTTAGCCGTAACTATGACGGTGCTGGAGTTTTCACCCGAGGTAATAAAGCGCTTGGTTCCGTTTATGACATAGACATCTCCCTTGCGCACGGCTGTGGTGTTCTGGCTGACCGGGTCAGATCCGGCTTCAGGCTCAGTCAGGGCAAAGGCGCCAATGACTTCTCCTGAAGCCAGGGGGATGAGAAATTTCTTTTTCTGTTCTTCTGTTCCGAATTTGAGCATGCTTTCGCAGACAATGGAGTTCTGAACCGACATGACAACAGAGGTGGACGCACAGGAATAGGCAATTTCTGACAGCGCCAGAACATAGCTGATGGTGTCTGAGTTTTCACCGCCGTATTCCTCTGGAATCATCATCCCCATCAATCCCAGTTCTCCCATCTGTTTAAAGTTTTCTGCAGGAAATTCCTTTGTTCTGTCCCGTTCAGCAGCGGTTGCTGCAATTACTTTTCTGGAAAATTCACGAACCATGCTCTGGATCATTTTTTGTTCGTCAGTAAGTTTGAATAACATGAGAGGCTCCTTTTTATAACAGCCATGCCGCCAGGGCACGGCAAAACATGAAAGAACCTGTGGTGGTGCATCGTTCTTTCATTCAGACAGTTATCATACACTTGAATCAGGGGCTGTATACAACCACAATAAGCTCAGCATCTGTGTCGCCTGTGTTTTTCAGATCGTGCTTGATGCCCGAGTTGAAATGCAGGGAATCTCCCGGTTTAAGCTGGTTGATATTGTCTCCCACCTGAATCTGTACCTCTCCTTTTAACACATAGACAAACTCTTCCCCTTCATGCTGAAACCCCACGCCGTCATGGGGCTGCTGGGCTTCAACCACAATGAGAAAAGCTTTAAGATGTTTGTTTTCAGCATTGGGTGTTAACGGGGTATAGGCATAATTGCTGGTGCGTTTGGTATAGGCCTCTGCCCGTTCTTCTGAGCTGGCTTCCTGTTCCTTAAGGAAAAAATTGGAATCAATGCCAAGGGCCCTGGATATCTGAAGCAAATTGCCCACAGAAGGGATCTGATCCCCTGATTCCACTTTTTTGATGAAATCCTTGGCCAGACCGGTTTCATTGGCCAGAACATCCAGGGTCATTTTTTTGTCAAGCCTTACCTTTTTTATTTTTTTCCCCGTGGAAATAGGTTTGTTTTTGGGTTGTGTCATAATTTCTCCTCTATAAAGATATTTACATGAAAGCCTTCAGCCGTCAGCCATCAGTACTCAGCTAACAGCTAAGAGCTAACAGCTAACACCTTTCATTCTTCGTTGTGTCCGCCAGGACATGTGGGTTATATGAAAGCCATCAGTACTGTTGATCGAGCGCTCGGTCATACATGGCAGAAAGAAAAAAGGCTGTCAAGTCACTTTAACAACCTTTTTGTTTTCTGCCGTGCAGATCTCGCGCCTTGATACTCAAGACAGTCTCATGTTTTATTTTTTGTTGTGGCCGGTTCGATGATCATGGACCGGCCGTGCCGGTTAAAAAAATTAACAGGTGACAGGCACAATCCAGTTTTTACTGTCGTTAATTTTTCCATACTGGATGCCGGTTATTTCATCATGAAATTTAAGGGCCATGGGACCAATTTCTCCAGAGCCGATTTTCATGATGGTATCATCATATTTGATTTCGCCCACAGGTGAGATCACAGCAGCTGTTCCTGAACCGAAAACCTCTTTTAAGGTACCGTCCTTATGGGCAGCCATTACCTCGTCGATACTGATTTTTCTTTCAGATGTTTTGATGCCCCATTCTTTTGACAGTTCAAGCACGGTGTCCCGGGTGATGCCGGGCAGAATGCTGCCGTTGAGTTCAGGGGTGATCAGCTCATCATTGATATAAAAGAAGATGTTCATTGCCCCGACCTCTTCTATATATTTGAGTTCCACCCCGTCAAGCCAGAGGACCTGGGCATATCCTTCCTTTTTGGCCTTTTCCGATGCATAAAGACTGGCCGCGTAGTTTCCCGGGGTTTTGTACTCGCCCACACCGCCCCGTACCGCTCTGACATGGGTTTTTGATACATAGATTTTTACCGGGCTGAATCCTGAAGCATAGTATGCCCCCACCGGGGAGAGGATAATAAAAAATCTGTAGGTATCAGATGCCTTGACCCCGAGAAAGGCATCGGTTGAAATAATTGTCGGCCGGATATACAGGGATGTGCCAAAGCTTTCCGGAATCCAGTCCTTTTCAAGTTTAATCAGGGTTTTCAGGCAGTCCATTACAAAATCAGTATCAACTTCAGGGATACACATACCTCTGGAAGATTTGATTAAACGTTCAAAATTTTTATCAGGTCTGAAAAGCCGGATATCCCCTTTTTCACTTTTGTATGCTTTCAGGCCTTCAAAAACTGCCTGGCCGTAGTGCAGCATCATGGTGGCAGGGGAGAGATCAAGGTTTTTAAACGGTTCAATGCGCGGATTGTGCCATCCCTTTTCAGGGGTGTAATCCATGTTGAACATGTGATCAGTGAAAATTGTTCCAAAATGAAGTTCCGCGTCTTCAGGTCTTTTTCCTTTTTCCTTTTTTTCTGTAATGGTTAACCCCATTTGGCCTCCTCCATAAATTACTTCCTCCATAAATAAATTGTTTGTACCAAATTCTTTTTTTTATGGTAAGAATCTGATAATGAATATATTAAGGGTAAATTATGATCCTGAAACCAGCCCTTTGTCAAGGTAATTTTGCCGCAACCCCTTAATTTGAAGTAAAACATCGGGGTAAACCGTCCGGGTGCCTATGCAGAAAACCTTTCCATACCCGTGACCAATGTATGGTATTGTGATCCTGAGATTCCCCTTGATGTGCTGGCCTGTTTTGACCCCCTGGGAAATGCGACGCACACGGCGCTGTCCTTGGCGGAAAAATCGCGGTTCTCGGCATTATGCCCGGAGAAACAGCGATAGACTGGAACAAGATTGTTTTCAACGGGTTGACCCTCAAGGGGATTTACGGCCGGGAATTGTATGAAACCTGGTATAAAATGACATCAATGATACAGACCGGTCTTGATATAACACCGATTATCACCCATAAATTTCATTATACTCGATGATCAAGTTTTTATATCTGATTTCTCGAAAATGGGGTCAGGCCTGCGTTATTGTCATTATCTTCCCTATCCAGTATAATTCCAAAAACGCCGTAGATAATGACAATAACGCAGGCCTGACCCCTCACAGGTACAGAAAGGATTTAATGTCATGCGCTCGGGAAAATCCGGCAAGGTTGTTGTGGACTGGGAATAGATGTCTCAAATCGTAACACTATGGAGGATTGACAAAGGGATTCTAATAATCTTTACACCTGCGAAGAAAATTCGTAAAAAAGATCTTGACATTGTGCGAAAAATCTTAGATAACACCCATGACTTGAGTTTGAAGGTAGCTGCATAAGGTAGCTGCATGAGGTAGACCAATCTCTAATTTTATTATCAGAAAATTTTTATGCCATTTCAGATTGATATATGGATCAATCTGTTTTTTAGACTTTTAAGGAGATTTTTAAATGAACGATTTTTTACAGAGCCTTCGCGGAGGGCAGAAAGATAAGCGTACGCCTAAGACCAGAAGAGGCTTTGACAACCCTCAACCCTATAATTCAACCCCGCATTTCCACTCCCAGCCGGGATACCATAAACAGCACCCCAATACCAAAAGACCGGTCAATAATCCGAATTATAATCAGATGATGAATGAAGATCAGGGAATGGTTGTCCCCGTTGAAATTATTGAGAGTATCACTTCTCTTATTGATGTCATGACCAAAAACCAGGGATTCCTGGTTGATTTCCAGGAAAGAAGGGCTGCGGCTGAAGAGCGCAAAGCCTGTGCTCTGGAGGATATTGCCGCTTCCATGAGATTTATGGCAACTGTTTATGAAGAAGATGCAGAGCCTGAAGTGTCAGATGAAGATGTAACGTCCTGTGCTCAAGCACCCATGGAATCAGAACCGGCTCAAACACCTGCTGATCAGAAGCCTGCAGGTAATGGTGAGACAGCAGCAAAATTAAGGACAGGCAGTTCACAGACTGAATCCAGAGAAGGCAGTGTCAAAGAGCCTGTCAAGGTTATAAAAAGAACCAAAAAATCAGAGCAGGAAAAGAATGTTAAAGAGGGGCTTCTCTCCCGGGAAGAAGTGATGGAAATAATTTACGCCATGCGCGAAAAGGATAAGACCTTTGACGAAGTGGCTAAATATCTGGTAAAAATCGGACAGCCCACGTTTTCCGGACGGGGAGAATGGCATGCCCAGACCATCCACAGGCTGTGCAGCAAAAAGAATTAGGGAATAAACACATCAGGGCGGTCACAGGGACTGCATATATTCTTCCCATTCCAGGGGGAGCATCTGCTTTTTGCTGGTATTACAGGTCTTGCAGCATGGCACAAGATTTGATTTTATTGATTTTCCCCCCCTGGCAATGGGAATGATGTGGTCCATGGTCAGTTCTTTTGGGGGAAATATTTTTCTGCAGTAATGGCAAACCCCCTGGGACCGCTTTCTTTTCCACCACTGGCTCTGCTTCAGAGTCCGCGCCTTATGTTTTTCCTTTTTCTGGGCGGCCTCATCCACGGAAAGGAAGAATGAATCCATTTTTCAATACCCCATTTCCCTGAGACTGGCTTCGTTTCGGGTCCAGTTCCTGGATAACTTGACAAAGAGCTTTAAAAGGATTTTGGAGCCGGTCATACGTTCTATATCTTTTCTTGCCTTTTCTCCAATGGTTTTAAGCATTTTCCCGCCCTTTCCAATGATGATTCCCTTTTGGGAATTTCTGTCCACATGGATGACGGCATGGATGACAATGATATTTTTTTTCACCTCAAAGGCCTCAATTGTAACGGCAATGGAATAGGGGATTTCCATTCCTGTATGGCGGAACACCTTTTCCCTTATCATTTCTGCGGCAATGAATTTTTCTGACACATCGGTCAGGGTATCTTTGGGAAACAGCCGCGGCCCTGAGGGAAGGCACTTTTCAACTTCCCTGACCAGTTCATCAATCTGTGCCCCTGTTTTGGCTGAAATCGGAACAATGGCGTTAAAGGCAAGTCTGGATGAACAGGTGTCAATTAAAGGCAGAATTTCATGCTTTTTAACCAGGTCAATTTTGTTCAGGGCAAGCACCACGGCCCTGTCTTTTTTTCCCAGCTGGTCAATGATGATATTTTCAGATTCAAAATCCTTTGATGCGGCATCGATCATCAGCAGAACCGCGTCCACATCCTTGATTGCTGACAGGGCCTGATCCACTATTTTTTTGTTGAGAAGGGAGTTGGCTTTGTGAATGCCGGGTGTATCCATAAACACAATCTGTGCACTGGGCTGTTCAACCACGCCGAGGATTCTGTTCCTTGTAGTCTGGGGTTTTCGTGATGTAATTGAGATTTTCTGTCCCAGCAGCTGGTTTAACAGGGTGGATTTCCCGGCATTGGGTGCCCCTGCAATGGCGATAAAGCCTGATCTGAAGTCGGTTTTCATAATAAATGGGCTTTCCTTTTAAATTTGCGGCGCTCGGGCCTGCCATAAAAACTTGATAATCAAAGTGTAACTAAAGTTTGATCTTTGAATTAAAGGGGTCTGGTCAGCCATTGAATTTCATCCAGGGCAGTCTCCCGCCCCAGCCTGGATTTTGCAGAAAAGCGGACAAGGTCCTTTTTATCCATGTCAAGGGCCTTTGAAATGAGCATGTGGCGTTTGGCCTGATTTGTCTTTGAGAGTTTGTCCGCCTTGGTCAGGACGATAAGACAGGGAATGTTTCTGGATGCCAGCCAGGCGACAAGGTCCATTTCCTCGTTTCCAGGGTCCCGCCGGATGTCAATCAGAAGCACTACGCCGGCCAGGTTTTTTCTTGAGGAAAAATAGTTTTTGACCATGGGTTGCCATTGTGCCCGTATTTTTTTGGACACCTTTGCATACCCATATCCGGGAAGATCAACAAAATAAAGGTCATTATTGACCTTAAAAAAATTGATCAGCTGGGTGCATCCAGGCTTTGAGCTTGTCTTGACCAGGTTTTTTCTGTTCAGCAGGGTGTTGATAAACGAGGATTTTCCCACATTGGATCTTCCGGCAAAGGCAATTTCTGGATACTCGGGTTCAGGGTATTGGGAGGGCCGGGTTGCGCTTTTTACAAATTCTGTCTGTTTTATGATCATGTTTTTGTCTTTAAGTAATTTTCCAGGCGGTCAAGCCCTTTTTCAAGGTTTTCCAGGGAGTTGGCATAGGAAAAGCGCAGATACCCTTCTCCGTTCGCGCCGAAATCAATTCCCGGGGTCACTCCCACGTGGGCCTTTTCAAGGATATCAAGGGCAAGGGCATAGGAGTCTTCTGAAATGTGCCGGGCATTGGCAAAGATATAAAAGGCCCCGGTCGGTTCCACAGAAATGCCCAGCCCCATTTCTTTCAGCCGTTTTAACATGTATTCCCGGCGCTGGTTGTATATTCTTTTCATTTCAAGGGTATCGGGTTCTGCTGCTTCAAGGGCTTTTGTGCCGGCGATCTGAACAATGGAATTGGCTGAAATGAAAAAATTCTGCTGGAGTACCTGCAGCGAACGCATGCAGGCGGGGGGTGCAATAAGATAGCCCAGCCTCAGGCCGGTCATGGCAAAGAGTTTTGAAAATCCGTTAAAAACAAAGGCATCCTCTGTGAATTCAAGTATGGAACGGGCCTCTCCCCTGTAGACCAGACCGTGGTAAATTTCATCGGAGATTACAGGGATCTGGTTTTCCCGGGCAATGTCAGCAATTTCCCGCATTTTATTTTCCGGCATGAGATTTCCCGTGGGATTGGACGGAGAATTGATAAAAATACCTTTGGTTCTGGGATTGATTTTTTCTTTTATGGCCTCTGGTGTGAACTGAAAGCCCTGGTCTTCATACACAGGCACAACAGCGGGGATTCCCCCGGTAAATTTTATAAAATTGGAATAACAGGGGTAGTGGGGATCGGAGATGATGATCTCGTCTCCCGGGTTGATCAGAACAGAAAAGAGCAGAAGCATGGCCGGAGAGGTACCGGAAGTGACAATAATTTGATCAGGACTGATATCTACCTTGTATTCTTTTTTATAAAAGGCGCAGATCGCTTTTCTCAGCCGGATATCCCCGAGACTGTGGGTGTAGCTGGTCTCTTTGCTGTCAAAGGCTGCCATGGCCGCCTGTTTGATACAGGCCGGTGTTTCAAAGTCAGGTTCTCCGATTTCCATGTGCACCACATCAATGCCACGGGCTTCCATGGCATGAATTTTTTCAAGGATTTCCATGACAATAAACGGGGTAATCTCTTTTGTTCTTTCTGCCGGTTTAAATGATTTCATCTAAAGCACCTTGTTTAACGGATATTCAATAATGCCTTCAGCGCCCTCTTTCATTAATACAGGGATAAGGTCCCTGACCACACCGGCATCCACAATGGTTTCCACGGAAAACCAGCTGGACTGATAAAGGGATGCAATGGTCGGGGCATTGAGGCTCGGCAGCAGGCCAACGATTTTTTCAAGGATGGTCTCGGGCACATTCATTTTCAGGCCCACCAGCTTATCAGCCTCAAGGGCGCTCTGGAGCAGCAGGGCAATCTGCTCAATTTTTTTCCGTTTAACGGGAATTTTCCATGCGTCCCTGTTGGCAATGAGCTGTGTATTGGTCTGCATGATTTCATGGATGACTCTGAGATTGTGGGCTCTGATGGTACTTTCTGTTTCTGTTATTTCCACGATGGCATCGGCAAGGCCGGATACAATTTTGGCCTCGGTTGCGCCCCAGGAGAATTTGACCTTTACATCAATATTGCGTTCCTTGAAAAACCGTGTGGTAAATTTGACAAGCTCAGTGGAAATAGTCTTTCCCCGGAGATCTTCAAGGGTTTTTATATCTGAATTTTCAGCAACGGCTATGACCCACCGGGCCGGCCTTGCACTGACCTTGGAATAGACCAGGTCGGAAACCACTTTTACGTCGGATTCATGTTCTGCTGTCCAGTCCTTTCCTGTGAGTCCCGCATCAATGACCCCGCTCTCAACATTAATGGACATTTCCTGGGCCCTGCACAGTGCGCATTCAATGGAGTCGTCATTAATGTCGGGAAAATAGCTTCTCCCGTTTACATTGATTTTCCAGCCTGAGCGTTTGAAAAGCGCTATTGTGGCATCCTGAAGGCTTCCCTTGGGGATGCCGAGTTTAAGAGGTGTCTCCATTTAATTCTATCCCTTCTTCTATATTGTAAAATTTTGCAGCACCGCAGGATGGGTGCGTTTTTGTTCAAACACTATTTGTATACTTTTTTTGGATCAAAAATTCTCTGTTCAACAACTTCAAGGTTCCGGTCTTTGTTTACCGTTCTGAAGAAACAGCTCTTATATCCAAGATGGCATGCAGCACCGCCTATCTGTTCGACTTTTAGCAGGACTGTGTCATTGTCGCAGTCCACCCGTATTTCTTTTATTTTCTGCAGATTGCCCGAGGTTTCTCCTTTTTTCCAGAGTTTCTGCCGGGACCGGCTGAAATAGGTTGCCATGCCTGAGTTCAGGGTTTCCTTCCAGGAATCTTCATTCATGTATGCCAGCATAAGCACATCCCCTGTTTCATAATCCTGGGCAATGGCTGGAATCAATCCGTTTGTTTTGGTGAAATCAAGTTCCATCATAAAGGGGCTCCTTTAATTCAACAATCAAGTTTTTTATACCTGTGACCCAGTCCTCCATACATTAGACAGAGAAACCTGATCATTGTGTTTAAAACAAATCAATATTAAAACTTTTATATCTACCATTATAGAGTGTTAAAGTCAAGTTTACTGAAAAATTTCCAGCAATTCTCAATATGGGGCATTTTTATATGAAAGCCTTCAGCCGTCAGCCATCAGTACTCAGCTAACAGCTAACAGCTAAAAGCTAAAAGCTAACAGCTAAAAGCTAACAGCTAAAAGCTAACAGCTAACAGCTAAAAGCTAAAAGCTAAAAGCTAACAGCTAAAAGCTTTTTTGTGCCTGTCAAGGCATGGGGGTTAGTAAAAAAACGCGCACAAAGACACCCGGATTTTTATTCGGCTTTGTAGCCCTTTGTGTCTTTGAGGCTTTGTGCGAGAATAAAATTACAGTGAATTTTTAAGAACCGGATCAGGGAAAATTAAATGGATAACAGTTTAAGGTTGGATTAGTTATAAAATAATGATAAAAATTTAAGTTGCCTTATTGTATGTTCGACAAAAAAAGGTATGATTTTACTGGATTATCAAGTTTTTCTATGGAAGAACCGATTAATCGCCCCCAGCGGTGGTATTCAAAAAACTTGATGATCGATTGCCAGGAATGGAAAAAATTTTACATTTATTAATGGATTGTCATGACAAAAAAGAAAAGCAGGGCTGAAATTTTAAAAAAAAGGGAAAAACGGGCAAGGAAAAATATTTTTGTTGTTGTTTTGAAATGGCTGTTTATTTTTCTGGCTTCAATGGGGTTGATAACCGTTGCAGGCCTTGCTGTGCTTTATTTCTATATGAGCCGGGATCTTCCCAGGATCACCAGTTTAAGTGAGTACAAGCCTTCTGTAGTGACCAGTGTGTATTCAGATGATCAGCGGAAAATCGGCGAGTTCTACAAGGAAAGAAGAATTGTGATTCCCCTTGCCGAGATGCCTGAAAATTTGAAAAATGCCTTTGTCGCTGCCGAGGATTCCCGGTTTCTGGAACATCCAGGTGTTGATTTTGTCAGTATATTCAGGGCGTTTATGAAGAATCTCAAGGCCGGCACCATTGTTCAGGGCGGCAGTACCATTACCCAGCAGGTGACCAAATCCTTTTTGCTGACCCCTGAAAAAACCTATCGGAGAAAGATCCGGGAGGCGATTCTGGCCTACCGCATTGACAAGGCGTTTACAAAAGATGAAATTCTTTACCTTTACCTGAATCAGATTTATCTGGGGCACGGGGCCTATGGCGTGGAAGCCGCTGCTCAGAACTGTTTTGGAAAACATGCAAAGGAGATGAATCTGGCTGAATGTTCCATGCTGGCCGGACTTCCCCAGGCCCCCAGCCGGTATTCTCCCTTTATTCATCCGGAACGGGCGCGGCAGAGGCAGATATATGTGTTGAACCGCATGAAGGAGGACGGATATATCACCAATCTTCAGGCCACCAACGCCATGAATACAAAGCTTGATATTAAACCCCGAAAAAACTGGTTTATTGAGAGTGTGCCCTGCTATACAGAGCATGTAAGGCGTTATGTGGAGGACAAATACGGCAGGGATGCATTGTACCGCCAGGGGCTCAAGGTGTATACGGCCGTTGATATCGAATTCCAGAAAATTGCCAGGCAGGCCGTTGTCAAAGGGCTTGAAGATCTTGACAAAAGACAGGGCTTTAGAGGGCCCTTAACCCGTATTTCATCCCTTGAGTATGAGGATTTCTGCCGCAGGGTTCAACAGGAGATTTCCCAGGATTATCTTGAACCGGATACGGTTTATAAGGGACTGGTAATGGAGGTTGACGATAAGGAAGAATTTGCCCGGGTCAGGGTGGGCAGTACTTCAGGTATAATAAAGGGCAGCGATCTCTCCTGGGCCAGAACGCCAGATAAGGAAGTGGCCTATTGGCAGGTCAGGGCTCAGAAACCCTCTGAAGTGCTGAGTTCAGGGGATGTGATTCTGGTCAGGGCCCTTGAAAAAGATCAGGCAGATGGAGAGTGGATTTTTTCCCTTTATCAGGAACCTGTTGTTCAGTCTGCCCTGTTAAGTATTGAGGCTGAAACCGGACAGGTAAAGGCTATGATAGGGGGCAGAAATTATCATGACAGTCAGTTTAACCGTGCGGTTCAGTCCCGCAGACAGCCCGGCAGCGCATTTAAGCCCTTTATATATGCCGCAGCCCTGGACAAGGGGTACACCCCTGCCACAATGATCCTGGATTCCCCTGTTGTATTCAAGGATAAGGACCGTGATTTTACCTGGAAACCCCATAACTACATGGAAAAATTCTACGGGCCGACCCTTTTCAGGCATGCTCTGGTCAAGTCCCGCAATGTGGTAACTGTTAAAATCCTCCGGGACATCGGCATTGATTATATGATAGAGTATGCCAGAAAGCTTGGTATTTCTTCCCAGATTAACCGGGACCTTTCCATAGCCCTTGGATCCTCAGGTACCTCACTTCTGGAAATGGTACAGGGCTATTCAGTGTTTTCAAATCTCGGCTACAGGGTGGATCCTGTGTTTATCACCAAAATTGTTGACAGAGAGGGAAATATCCTTGAAGAATCCGAGCTCAGGCGGAAAAAAGTCATTGATATGAGCACTGCCTATATTATGACAAATATGCTTGAAAGTGTTGTAAAATCAGGAACCGGATGGAGAGTCAGGGCCCTTAAAAGACCGGCTGCCGCTAAAACAGGCACCACAAACAATCTGTTTGATGCCTGGTTTCTCGGGTATACACCCCGCTATATCACCGGGGTATGGGTGGGATTTGACAGTGAAAGCCCCCTTGGAAAGGGAGAGACCGGGTCCCGGGCGGCAAGTCCCATATGGCTGGATTATATGAAGGGGATCCTCGAGGGAAGACCTGTAAGAACATTTAATGTGCCCGAAGGGGTGGTGTTTGCAAAGGTGGATGCAAAAACCGGCCTGCTTCCCAGCAGCGCTTCTGAAAAGGTTGTTCTGGAATGCTTTAAGGAGGGAACTGTTCCGGTCAGGCATACACCGGAAAAGGACAGTGCTCCGGATGCTGAGGCGCTGTTTAAATCCGGCATATAGGATTGCATCTGCTACTGAAATCACGCTGGATTGACGTTTTTTAAACTTCGATCATCAAGTTTTTGGGATAGCGCCGCACCCAACGGTTTCCCTGTCAGGAACAGCGACCGTCGGAGGGCTTTTTGCCCTGCCAGGCTAAAAATCAAAAACTGCGGCCACTGGTCCTCAAACAGTTTGATTTTTTTAACGCCTGGCAGGGTAAAAAGCCTGATCTCCTTTGGTTCGCAATGTTCCTGACAGGGAAACCGTTGGGGGCTCTTAATCGGATATCTCCTAAAAAAACTTGATAATCGAGTATCAAGTTTTGTATACCTGAAAAGGAAGCCTTTACTGAAGTGCGACCTGGTCCCGGCCAAGGGCGGCATCTGTCCTGATATTAACATCAATGCCGGGGTAAAGGGCGCTGATCTTTTTTATATTGGTGTTTTTGTTTCCCCTGAGCCGTGATTCCGAAGCAGGATGGACGCACAGGGTGATGCCTTGATCCATCAGGTCGGTATTTGATTGTTTTAAAAGGGCTTTTTTTAAAAGGGTCAGGGTTTTGTCAAGGAAGATTTCAGAAAATACCAGATGGCCGAATGCCGGATGCCAGGGTCCTGCCGCAATGGTCTCTTCCTCCTGGAGGGAGGATGATGTCTGAAGCCCCATGCGGATCACAGGGATATTCTTTTTTTCAAAGATCAGAAAGATCTCCTTGACCCGTGTAACGCATTCCTCCAGGGAGAGCGGGGTAAACTTTCCCTTTAAAAACCATTGGTGCACAAGGCTTTTTTTCAGAATCACCAGGGGATAGATACGGACAAAGTCCGGGCAGAGGTCAGCTGCCTTTTCAGCACTTTCAATGGCTGTTTCCCGGGTTTCTCCAGGCAGGCCGGTCATGATCTGAATGCCTGTTTCATACCCCCGGGCTTTTAACTGCTCAACCGCCCTTACCGTACAGCCGGCGGTGTGGCCCCTTTTTGCCAGGGACAAGACCTGGTCGTCCATGGACTGTGCCCCCACTTCAATGGTTTGAACCGTATAGCCCTGTAAAAAATCAAGGATCTCTCTGGTTATGGTGTCAGGTCTGGTGGAAAAGCGCATGGTGTTTATGCTGCCCTGGTTTACCAGATTCTGTCCGCAGTCCAGCAGGGATTTGATATCTGCTTTTTCAAGCCCGAGAAAGGTACCGCCGAAAAAGGCCAGCTGCACTGTGTTTCTGTTTCCTTTGAAATGAAGATAACGGGTCACTTCCTCACTGATTTGCCCGCAGTCCGGCAGAACTCCTTTTTTGTCTGTAATAAGGGTCTGGTTGCAGAAGGCGCATTGGTGCGGGCAGCCGATCTGCGGTATAAATACAGGGATGACCAGGGGCGGTGATTTTTGTCTCTGTATTGGAGAGATTGACCTTTGAGCAGGGCCGGCTGGGTTTGTATTTGCTGTCATCTGTTTGCTGTTATCAGATTTATTTGTTCTTACTACGGTCGGATTTCTTTGTGTTTCAAGCTTTCCAGGGCCCTTCTGGCAGCATCCTGTTCTGCTGTTTTTTTGCTTTTACCGGTGCCGCAGGCGTTAAACTGGCCAAGGGTTAAGACAATGTCAAAGGTTTTATCGTGGTCAGGGCCGCTTTCTCTGACAATGGTGTAGATTGGCGCATCCTTTCCCTTTTCCTGGATATATTCCTGGAGCATGCTTTTGTAGTCAAGATTCTGAACTCCCTCTTTAAACGCACAGGTGATTTTATCCTGAAAATGATTTTTAATGAAATGATAAACGGTTGTGAAGTCACTGTCCAGGTAGACGGCTGCCATTAAGGCTTCAAAAGTGTCTGCGAGTATGGATTTTTTTTCATTCCCCTTGCTGAGAAGTTCTCCTTTTCCCAGTAGAATAAAGCGGCCGAGATCAATTTTTTTTGCCATTTGCAAAAGCCCTGCCTCACTGACCAGTCCAGCCCTGAGTTTTGACAGATCCCCCTCGTTGATATCCGGGTATTTTTCCATGAGAATCTGGCCGATGCAGAGTCCAAGCACTGCATCCCCAAGGAATTCAAGGCGCTGGTTGTCATTTATGATCTCATTGGGGTGTTCATTTGCGTAAGAGCTGTGGCATAGAGCGGTTTGAAGCAGTTTTTTGTCTTTAAAGGAGTATCCGATATTTTTTTCAAGCTTTTCCTGGATCAGATCGGCGGCCTTTTGTTTTTCAATTTCCCGGACCAGGCGCTGGAAGTGTATATAATCAACATACAGAGATCCTTTACCAGTGCCGATTTCAGTCCCTTTTTTCAGGGTGCCGTGAAAGTCTGACCCCCCTGTGACGAAGAGGTTTCTTTCCCTGGCAAGCTGTTCCAGAAATTCTGTTTCTGTTTTTGTATTGTCTGTATAGTAGACCTCAATGCCCTTAAGGCCCATGGAAACAAGCTGGTCAATTATATCAGGGAGCTGTTCCCTGCTGCCGGGCTGAATCAGAATGGGATGGGCCAGAACAGGAATCCCCCCTGCATCGCGTATCAGGTCAATGGCATCTCTGCAGGACAGTCTGAATTTGTCCACATAGGCGGGTTTTTGGGCGGCAAGGTATTTATCAAAGGCTTCCTGCAGGGACGAAACAAATCCTTTTTTTACCATGGCTGAGGCAATGTGGGGTCTCCCCATTTGTCCGCTGCCGGTGCAGCAGTCGCTCACCTCTTCCAGGGTAAGCGGACAGCCAAGCTGATTGAGCTTTTCAATGATGCGGGGATTGCGCTCGATTCTGGCCTGTTTGAGTTTCTTTAAGGTATGGTTAAAATTTTTGTCATTAATGCTGAACCCATAGCCCAGAATATGGTAACTGCCGGTGCTGTTGAAGTTTTCAAGGGGATCGGCGCTTATTTCAATACCTGTTATGAACTCAAGTGAAGGGGGGAGGCCGGTTTCAATTACCTGTTTCACCCCTTCAATGGTATCATGATCTGTTATGGAAATGGCTTCAAGTCCTTTTATGGACAGGGCTTTTTCAATGATTTCAAGGGGAGGGACAGAGCCGTCAGATGCAGTCGAGTGTATATGAAGATCGATCATTGTAAAACCCTTCTGTTAAATTCCAAGGGCTTTTTCCATGACTTCTTCCCTGGTTTTGCAATCAATACACTGGGTGGTGACAGGTCTGGCCTTGAGTCTTTCTATTGATATGTCTTCACCACAGAGCTCACAGATGCCAAAGGTCTTGTCTTCTATGCGCTGCAGGGCTTTTTTTATTTTTTTAATTAATTTGTGCTCCCTGTCTCTGATTCTAAGTTCAAAGTTGCGGTTGGATTCATGGGAGGCCCTGTCTGTCGGATCTGCAAAATTATCCTTGGGTGCTGTCATGCCTGTGACTGTTTCGTCGGCATGGGAAAGCAGGTTGTTGAGCCTCTCAGTTAAAAGGTCTTTAAAAAATTTAAGCTCTTCATCATTCATTTTTCCAATCCTTTCCTTAAAGTTGCCTTTATCCAGGTCATGGGTCATCAGATTCAAGTGGAGTAGTATACCCTGAATTTCAGTTTATTGTAAAGTATAAAATTTCAAGCCCGCTGGGTCAGTTTTCTGGTGTCTATAAATTCTGACCCGGTTTTATTGTGACAATAATTTATCCGCAGATTTCACAGCTTCACGCAGATATTTTTTTTAATTTTTATGGTTTGAACACTCCTCATCAATCGTGTCAAGATTAAACAGGTTTCTTGCTGCATTGATATAAAACGAATCTTTTCTGTGATCCCCGCTGTTTTTAAGAAACCGGATGGGATCATGGAGAATTTTACTGGAGATGGCCTGGGTCATCCGTTGAATGGCTTCTCTGTCCTTTCTGGAAAGGGTTTTCATGCCGGCCAGGGTTTTCTCTGTTTCCGCATCTGCGATGGCATCTATTTTTTCCTTCATGGAAATTATGGTCGGCACGACTTTGAGTTCTTCAAGCCAGTGGTGGAATTTGATAACGGCTTCGTCCACAAGCCTTTCCCCTTTAACGGCTTCCTTTTGTCTTTCCTGGAGATTTTCATTGACCACTTCCTGGAGATCATCAATGTCGTAGAGATAGCAGTTGCTGATTCTGTTGACTTTTGGGTCAATGTCTCTTGGAACAGCAATGTCTATAAAAAAAAGCGGTCTGTTTTTTCTTGTCCGCATGGCTGTTTTGACCTGGCTTTGGGTGATCACATGGTCTGACGCCCCAGTGGAACTTATGATGATGTCCGCCCTGTGCAGAAAACACTCCCTTTCTTCAAACCGGACAGCTTTGCCGTTAAATTTATCGGCGAGGCTTAAGGCATTTTTAAAGGTTCTGTTGGCCACCACAATACTGGAAACTCCATGGGAAATAAGGTGTTCAACAGCAATTTCAGCCATTTCACCGGCACCCAGGAGGAGAACATTCTTGTCCTGAATACAGGTAAATATTTTGCTGGCCAGTTCAATTGCCGCATAACTGATGGATACGGCATTGTCTCCAATGCCTGTTTCCCGGCGCACTTTTTTTGCAATACTGAATGATTTATGCAGCAGTCTGTTGAGGATTACACCGGATGCACCGCAGCGGGTTGCCGTTCTATAGGCGGATTTGACCTGGCCGAGGATCTGGGGTTCGCCGACAATCATGGAGTCAAGACTGGATGTTACTCTGAAGAGATGCTGCACAGCCTTTTCTCCTCTGTAAATATAAAGGGAAGGGGCAAACTTTGACATGGGGATGTCCTTAAATTCCGATATGAATCGCTCTACCGCTGCAATGCATTCATCTCTGGTGTCTGTTACAAAGAGAATTTCTGTTCTGTTGCATGTGGAAAAGAGAAGCACCTCATCAATCCCTTTTCTGCATTTTAATGTATCAAGGGTGTCAACAATTTCTTCTCCGGTAAAGGAAAGGGTTTCCCTGAGCTCTACGGGTGCTGTTTTATGGTTTATACCCAATAAGACTATTTCTGACATTCTGGTTCCATTACTTTGTAAATCCCTGGTGATGTCCGCCGATCAGAAAGTTAACGCCAAAAAAGGTGAACAGTATAACGGCAAATCCGATAATGGTAAAGAGGGCAGAGCGCTTTCCCCGCCATCCACTGGTCAGGCGGCCGTGGAGAAGGGCTGCATAGATCAGCCAGGTTCCGGCGGACCAGATTTCCTTGGGGTCCCAGCTCCAGAACTGCCCCCAGATATATTTTGCATAGACAAGCCCGGTGATCAGGCCGAAGGTCAGCAGGGTAAATCCCACAACGATGCATGAATAACTGGTCGAGTCCAGCAGATCAAGGGAGGGCAGCCGTTTATAGAAAAACCCTCTTTTTTTATTTTTTATGGCTTTTTCCTGGATTAAATAGAGGATGCCGGCGCCGCAGGCAATGGCCAGAGCAGCCTCGCCGGCAAAGATGAGAACAATGTGGGCAATCAGCCAGAACCCTTTTAAGACAGTGTTGTGTACAGGCTCGGTTTTGGGAACTATAAGGGCGGCTGTCATGGCAAGCACAATGAGCGGGGAAGTGAACACCCCGAGGATTCTTAAATTTAATCTGTCCTGTAAAAATACAAACACCCCGGCCAGAGCAAAGGCGGCAAAGGACAGATTCTGCTGGAGATTGGTCACCGGCAGTGAGCCAAGTTCAAATGTTTCCATGCACAAAGCGGCAAAGTGAAGGGCAAGGCCAATGCATATCAGCGCAAAACCCGCTTTCTGCATGGTTTCTTTCTGCTTGAACAGGTAGGCAAAGTAGCCTGTCATTCCGCACAGGTACATAATGGCTGACAGATACAGCAGAGGGGTTGAAAACAGGGTGGTACTCATTTATTCTCTCCGGCTTGCAAGATCATTGTAAGTATAGTTGCTTCCAAGAATTTTAAACAAAAGGTCATCTATTTTAGAAATTTCTTTTGCTTTAATCATATCCAGCAGTCCATTGCTGATAAATGCCTCAAATGCGGCTTTATGTTCCTCTGGCGCATGTTTTTCATCCAGCAGTCTTTTTCTGATTCTGCCCATGAGATAAAGGAATTCAGCATACTCCTCCCCAAAGGCATTTTCCAGATCTTTTTTCAGTTTTTTTGCAAAGGCAGGACTGCTGCCCGAGGTGGATACGGTGATGACCAGATCTCCCCTTCTGACCACTGCAGGCAGTATGAAGCTGCTGCCTTCAGGAAAATCAGCAATGCTGCACAGGATGTTTTTCTGTTGTGCATCCTGCCATACCTGCCTGTTGATGTCCTGGTTGTCTGTTGCCCCGAATACAAGAAACATATTGTCAAGATCTGAGACATCATAGGGCTTTTTTTTAAGTGTTATATTGTTTTGGTTGTCCAGTCTGTCTGAGAACTCAGGGCTGACAATGGTGACAAGGGCGCCGCACCGGGCAAGGGCCTTCGCCTTTCTTGCCCCGACCCTTCCGCCGCCCACAACAAGACAGTTTCTGCCTTTTATATTAAGATTAACCGGGTAATGTTTCATATTCATAATTAGTGTTTGAACGAAAACTCACCCATCTGCTGCGTTGCTGCAAAATTTTAAAATCCTCATGTACTTCAGGCCCCCGGCATTCATGTGTTCTCTCCTGGCGCATAATGGGTCAGCAACGCACCCACCAGCCCGTCAATGGTGTAAGCGTCTGCTTC
>JAWOEJ010000046.1:0-10804 GCA_046482845.1 Desulfobacteraceae bacterium
CAGCGCATTCCAAAAACAAGGGTATGAGATCCAATCCTCTTCCGGCAGGGGATACCGGTTGCTGTCACTCGATCATCAAGTTTTTTGAATAGCACCGCCCCCAGCGGTTACCTGTCAGAACAGCGACCGACGGAGGACTTTTTCCCTGCCAATTTATATGAAAGCCATCAGCCGTCAGCCATCAGTACTCAGCTAACAGATAACAGCTTTCATGCCTCGTTGTGTCCGTCAGGACATGTGGGTTATATGATATTGGTTACCCCGACTTCTTCAAAGGTTTTAATGTCAGCCAGGATTCTGGTGGCAAGATCCAGCAACTCCATGCAGACCGCAGCCCCGGTGCCTTCTCCCAAGCAAAATTTCAGGTCAATGAGGGGCTCGATTCCCAGACGGTCATGCATGTACCTGTGCCCGATTTCAACGGATTTATGGCTGGAGAACAGGTAGTTTTTTGCACCGGGCGCCAGTTCGCAGGCAATAAGCGCTCCAGCTGTGGAAATAAGGCCGTCACAGATAACAGGAATTCCCCTGCTGGCCGCTCCGAGCACCAGTCCGGCCAGAGCTCCGATTTCAAGCCCCCCGACTTTGGATAGAATATCCAGGGGATCAGCAGGATCAGGTCTGTGAAGGACCAGTCCTTTTTTAATGACCGCAGTTTTGATGGCCAGGCCGCTGTCATCAATGCCCGTGCCCCTGCCGGTGAGTTTTTCCACAGGGAGACCGGAAAAGGCTGCAATGACAGCGGTGGAAGGGGTGGTGTTTCCAATGCCCATGTCACCGGTTCCCAGCAGATCCACGGCATTTTCTGCCTCAAGTTCACTAACAATCTCAATACCGGCTTCAATGGATTGAACGGCTTCACTGCGGGACATGGCTGGTTCCTTTGTAAAATTTGCCGTACCATAGCGCACTTTTTTATGAAAAATGGGGAGATCCAGATCAAAGTCATAGTTGACACCAATGTCTGCTGCTTTTACCGATGCACCGGCATGATCGGCTATGACATTGACTGAGGCCCCGCCACCGGCAAAATTGAGCACCATCTGGGGGGTCACCTCGGCCGGAAACAGGCTGACCCCTTCTTCTACCACGCCGTGGTCTCCGGCACAGGTGACAATCACTTTGTTGGTAAGTTTGACGTCAATTTCTCCTTTTATGGCAGCCAGCCGGACGGCAATCTCCTCCATAATACCCAGACTTCCAGGCGGTTTTGCCTGATTTTGCAGTCTGTCCCGGGCAGCTGTCAGTGCTTTGTGATCCAGATCCTTATTATTGATTAGTTCAATGGTTTCGTTTAAAAGAGACCTTGTCTTGTTCAGTGTTTTCATTGTTTCCCCGCTGTTTTATCCCTGTAAACCAAAAAAAAAGGGTTTTACAGGACATGATTATCCTGAAAACCCTTTGCCATCAGGTTTTACACATTGGATCCTCCGGATCGTCTTCTGACTTACGGCTTTAAATCTGTCTTTTACCTTCCCGCCTGAGCAGTGGTATTAAAAAAAACAGATGTTTCCGATTACAGCGGCGGGACCGTCACGGTTTTTCACCGTATTCCGTTTTCCGGAAACTTACGCTGGATTATCAAATTTTTATGCAAAAACCGATTAAGAAAAACTGTTGAGGGCGGTGCTATGCACAAAACCTGATGATCGAGTTAGAGATTATGCCAAAAGCTTATACCGGGTTTACAGGGTCATGTCAATTTTTTATTCCAATACGCACAGCAGTAACTGTGAAGGATCAGAAATAAAAACGTGATGACAGAATTTTAGAAAACGTGTGCACTGAAACAAAAAAGATGAATAAATTGAACAAATGTGGTATTTATTTTTTGGGACACAGCAGAAACTCTGCGTTTTATTTGGGGGTGAATCCGGCAGGAACATGGCCCTTACAAGAAACAGAGGCAAAAGGATAATTTTGCACAATGACGTTAATCAACAGAAAACTTGCTCAGGAGGCAGCTGACCTCCAGAAGGCGCTGACCCGCCATAATTACAGGTATCATGTTCTGGATGATCCTGAAATTTCCGATGCAGAATACGACCGGATGATGAACAGGCTTATTGCCATTGAGGAGGAATATCCATCGCTTTCTTCCCCGGATTCCCCCACAAGACGCGTGGGTGCGCCCCCTGTTGAGGCCTTTGAAACCGCGCCCCACACCCTGCCCATGCTGAGTCTGGACAACGGGTTTGAGGATGCTGACCTGTTTGATTTTCACAACCGGATTGCAAAACTGCTTCAGAAAAAAGACCTGCTTTATATTGCCGAGCCTAAGCTGGACGGCGTTGCAGTGGAACTCAGGTATGATAACGGCCTGCTGACCCTGGCCACCACCCGGGGAGACGGGATTACCGGAGAGGTAATCACTGAAAATGTAAAAACCATCCGTTCCGTGCCGCTTTCACTATTTAAAACTGAACATCATGGTATTCCAGAGCTTCTTGAAGTCAGGGGTGAGGTGATTATCAACCGGGAGGATTTTGCCGCGCTGAATCAGTACCGCCTTAAAATGGATCAGCCTGTTTTTGCCAATCCCAGAAATGCAGCTGCTGGATCCCTGCGCCAGCTTGATTCCAGGATCACGGCAAAACGGCCCCTGAACATCTTTGTTTACGGCGCAGGAGCGGTAAAAGGCCTTGAATATGCCAGCCACAGCGAATTATTCAAAATTCTGCAGACATTTAATTTTGCGGTCAATCCTCTGATACGAGACAACCTGACAATACACGAAGTACTTGAGCATTATAAGGAACTGGAACAAAAACGAAAAAGCCTTCCCTATGAAATCGACGGCATGGTGGTAAAGGTGGACAGCCTGGCGTATCAGCAGCAGCTGGGCATAAAAAAGCGCAGCCCCAGATGGGCCATTGCCTATAAATTCCCCGCGGTTCAGGAAACGACCACCATCGTGGATATCCGTGTCCAGGTGGGAAGAACAGGCACGTTAACGCCCGTTGCCCTGCTTGAACCTGTAAAGGTGGGCGGGGTAATTGTCTCCCGGGCCACCCTTCACAATGAAGATGAAATCGCCAAAAAGGATATCCGTATCAATGATACGGTTCTGGTGGAAAGAGCTGGGGATGTTATCCCAAAGGTGGTAAAAGTTATTGAATCCAGACGAAACGGCACAGAGAAACAATTTGTTATGCCAAAGGTCTGCCCAGTGTGCGCCGGAGAGGTGAAGCGGATCAGGGGAGAGGCTGCTTTAAAATGTATCAATGCCTCGTGTCCGGCCCAGCGAAAAGAGCGCATTGTCCATTTTGTTTCAAAAGGCGGTTTTGACATTGACGGACTTGGCAGAAAACTGGTGGAAAAGCTGGTGGAAGAGAAAATGGTTGCCTCTTTTGCTGATATTTTTTCCCTTGAAAAAGACGGCCTTGCTGCCATGGACCGCATGGCTGACAAATCTGCAGGAAATCTGATCCAGGCCATTGAAAAATCCAGAAAAATTTCCCTTCCCCGGTTTCTCTTTGCCCTGGGGATTGACCATACAGGAGAAAATGCAGCCGCGCTTCTTTCAGACACCTTTCACACCCTGGAAAACTTAAGGAAAGCAGATATTGACGACATTGAAAAAATAGACGGAATTGGCCCTAAAACAGCCGCTGCTGTCCATGATTTTTTTGTCAGCCCGGAAAATGCCGCTGTTCTTGACCAGCTTCTGGAAAATGGGGTTGAAATTCTTGAGACAGAAAAAAAAGCAGATCATCAGGGCAAAACCGCCCTTAAGGGGAAACAAATCGTTTTAACCGGAAAACTGGAAACCATGACAAGAAGTGAGGCAAAAAAAGCCCTTGAAAATGCCGGAGCAAAACTTGTTTCCAGTGTCAGCTCAAAAACAGACCTTGTTGTGGCAGGCGAATCCCCGGGCAGCAAAAGGGACAAGGCCGCGCATCTGGGTATCAAAATAATTGATGAAACCGCTTTTTCAGCCCTTCTTAAAAGCGAATAACCTTTTTTTTATTTTTTTGAGCCTGCCTTAGGCTTGCTGTCTTTGTTTTCATTTTTATCCGGGTTATCTGTTTTTTTTGCTGAAGTTTTTTTGGCAGCTGTTTTAGAAGCGGTTTCCTTTTTTTGGGGATTGATGCCCCTGAGTATGGGCAGCACCTGGCCGCTGTTTTCTGCAAGAAACAAAGCAACATCCTCTATCTGCTTTTCATCCAGAGTCAGACCTGCCGTATTAAGGAAATTATAAAGATTGTCAGCAATATCAAGCATTTTATCATGCTGGTCCGCTTCTTTTTTAGTGGCAAATGTCATTTTTTCCTCTCCATTCCTGACAACGATGTATTTTACAACTACAGCCATTTTATTCTCCTGTTTTTTAAATTGCGGGGACACCTTAAATTGCGGGGACACCTTACTGATTTTTTAAATCAAATCGTTGAACATGGCTCCCCCTGGGGGTACCCTGTCCATGAACATTGAGATCTAAAATTTTCTCTGATTGTTATATCAATATGCTTCTTGATACTTATCCAAACAGGGCATCTATAAACAATTCTGCATTAAAAGATTCAAGATCCTCAATTCCTTCCCCAACGCCGATGTATTGAATGGGAATATTGGTATTACGGGCAATGGATACCACAATCCCGCCTTTAGCTGTTCCGTCCAGCTTGGTCAGGGCAAGGGCAGTTACACCAATGGCCTCATGAAACAGGGCCGTCTGGGACAGGGCGTTCTGACCGGTAGTGGCATCAATTGTAAGCAGTACATCATGGGGAGCTCCGGGCAGTCTTTTTTGACAGGACCGCTTGATTTTTTTCAGCTCTTCCATAAGGTTCTTCTGGGTATGAAGCCTTCCTGCCGTGTCAATCAGAACAATATCCATTTTTCTTGCAATGGATGCCTCCACCGCATCAAAGGCGACAGCTGCAGGATCCGCCCCTTCTCTGTGTTTTACCAGTGAGGCATTGGCTTTCTGTGCCCAGATTTCAACCTGCTCTATGGCAGCAGCCCGGAAGGTGTCTGCTGCGGCAATAAGCACTTTTTTCCCCTGGGATGTGTATTTAAACGCCAGTTTGCCAAGGGTGGTTGTTTTGCCTGTGCCGTTGACCCCAGCCACCATGATCACCCGGGGTTTAATTGTTTTCTCACAGTTCTCCTGCAGAGACACCTGAGGCAGCAGGGCCAGCATTTCCTGTTTCAGAACAGCTTTGAGTGCCTCAGCTGAAGACAGGCTGCCGGCTTTTTTGGAGATATTTTCCATTAATTCCATGGTAATATCCATCCCCAGATCCGACATCACCATTTTTTCTTCAAGGGTTTCAAAAAAATCCTCATCGATTTTTTTTCTTCCGGAAAACAGTTCATCAACATCGGTCAAGAGCAGATCCCTGGTTTTGGACAGCCCTTTTTTAAGTTTGGAAAACACACCAACTGAACTGTTATGTTTTTTATTAAAGGGGGTTTGTGCCAATTTTCAATTTTCCTTATGCTGAGTATGATCATTTAATTTTTATAATTTAATCCTTTTACTCGATGATCAAGTTTTTATATCTGATTTCTCGAAAATGGGGTCAGGCCTGCGTTATTGTCATTATCTTCCCTATCCAGTATAATCCCAAAAACGCCGTAGATAATGACAATAACGCAGGCCTGACCCCTCACAGGTAAATGTCAACATTAAAAAACTTGATCATCGAGTTTTACATCTTAATCCATTATTAATCAAGAGTTCAGATGAATAAGCCCGGCAAAGGGCAGCAAAAAAAAAAAAACTGCTTGCACAGAACCTGTATTCCTGTTTATTTTGGATCTGACATCATAAAAAAGCCTCAAAGGGGTATTCATCATCTCATAAAAACAGGTGCTGTATGAAGACAAATATTCCTGATATTCTGAATTATGAAGAAAAAATTTTTAAAACCCGGCGCGTCCTTCAAAAAGCTGTACGATTTTCCCTTGATCTGATGAAAGCCCGCCAGACCGGGCTTTTATATGGAACTGATACCACGAAAAAGATGTTTCTGCCTCCGGAGAAATGGGACAGAGGCGTAATTCACAAATTTGACAGAAGAGGGATAAAGGGTCTGCTTTCAAAATTTTTTGGACGGCTTATCTTAACTTTCAGTGAGTTTTCCCATGTTAAATTATACAAAATAGATGAATCCGGAGAACGGGTTGACAATGACGGTATCATTGCCTATGTATTGAAAAATTTCACGGATTACTATAAAAAAGGCATCCGCATTCTGATCATCAACAATATTGAAGAAAACACTGAAGATAAGGGTGAATTCTCCTTTTTTTCAAAGCTTCCTGTCCTGTCTTTTAACGGCAGACGGTTTGAACATTTAAAAGGGTTAAAAGTCAACCGGGCCATTGTCAGAAAATTTAATGCCAAAAACTTTATTATTGCCTATGTCCCTGATTATGGAGTCCTTGCCGTAAATACTGCTGATCCTGAGCTTTTGAGGACAGACACCAAGGGCTTTGTTCATGAAACTGAGCTTAAAAAAAGACTGAATTTTTTAATGAGGGCCATAGAAATGACATCCATTGCATACCTTGGTGTTGCAAGGGGACAAAGGGCAGTTCAGCTGATCTGGAGAAAGGAGCGGTATCTTAGAAAAACAGCAGCACAGCTGGAAGAACAGAAATTGTATTTAAAGGCGGTTGGGGGGATAGAGGAACGACAGCTCAAGATGAAGCCCTTTTTTACCGACCAGGGGGTTTATGCTTTTGTGGATATGGTGGGATCTGCCAGGATACGGCAATTGTATTCTCCGGAAGACTATTTTTTTATAACCAATGTCTACAGGCAGATCGTTTCCAATATTGCTGCTCTATATTTGTGCCGCGTGGGGAATTTTATCGGAGATGCGCTTTTTTTTCAGAATGTGTCTGTGTTTGATCCTGAAAAACTGGATTATGTTCCTGATCTTAAAGAGCGGACCATGCTGATGATTCTTGTTCTTGTCACCATGTTCCGTGAGCTGGATCAGCTGGTCAAGGGAATGCATCCCATTGATATAGACGCCAGGGTTTCCAGACTGCTCAAAAAATGGCATCAAAAAATCTTTTTTCGCTCCGGAATAGAATCCGGCCCGGCAACCATCGGTCCCGTTGGAAACAAACAGCGCATGATAATAACTGCCATAGGAGAAGCCGTTGACAATGCATCCAGGCTTGAAGCCACCGGAGTGGCCAACGGGATTCACATGAGCAAAAACATAATGGAAATTCTTCAGAAAGCAGAAATTTCAAAAGAAACAAAAGTCCTTTATGGAATTCTTACGCAGAAGAATTCCTGTCTCTGCAAAATGTTTGAAAAAGAATGCATATCCCTGAATAAAAACGGACATATCAGTTTCTTTGATTTTTACAAATCAGGGTTTGCCGCCTGCGGTGACATGATCAGAATAAAAAGAAATGTCAGGTACAAGGAATTTTCATGCGACAGAACCTATCTGCTCCAGTGGGACAGAAAAAGAAAACCCCAGCAGCGGGTTTGTTTCGGAATATAACCTGAAAATCTGCTTGAGTTTACCGGCAGAGGAGCAAAGACCTGAATCCATAAAATCCAGAGATGATCAGGCAAAAATTCCCCCGTCATATCTGTTTCAGATACGGCTCTCTGATATCTGGGTCAGGCACAGCCCCTCTGCCCTGAGCAGACTAAAAGTTCACAATTTACGGTGAGCCCTGATCCAACGGTGATTATTTAATATCAAGGATGGTTACATCGAAATTAAGATTTTCACCGGCCAGTGGATGATTGAAATCAATAACAGCAGTTTCGTCTTTGACTTCCTGTACTTTCCCCTGAAGAACCTGGCCGTCCTGTGTCTGGCTCTGCACCTGGGTACCTGCCAGGGCAAGCTCCTCAGGCAGCTGTTCCCGGGGAACCTCCACAATAGCTTCCTGGAGAATTTCTCCATATCCCTCTTCCGGGATCACGGACACGGTTTTGCTTTCATTGATTTCCATTCCCTGGATTGCTTTTTCAAGCCCTGGAACAATCTGGCTGGCGCCGCTTTCAAAGGTCAATGGGTCTTTTCCTTTGTTGGTGTCAATTACCTGATCATTGTCAAGTTTGAGTGTGTACTCTATGGAAACAGTTTTCCCTTGTGTTACAGACATATAAAGTCCTTTTGGTTTGTTTCAGGTTATCCGTGGATACTGAAATCATTCAAGATAAGCATTGCAGATCATTGAATCCGCAATCAAAAAAAGATCAGTGATCAACGGCCGTGCAGTTTAAAATACATACCCGGCCTGTATGATATATATAGTTAGAGAAACTAATACTCACTTTTTTTTTGTCAAGGAAAAGAATGCATTACACAGGACGGGCCTGCCTGCCATGCCGGTCAAACAAAAACAAGGGCGATTGGTTAACCAACCGCCCTCGTTTTCAGACAGATAGCGGTCAAGGCAAAACTATTTTTTCTTCTGTGTGTTGAGAGACCGCATTTTTTCAGCCTCATCATTGATTTTTCCCAGATCCCTGGTCATCATTGCCCATCCATACCAATAGGCATAATCCGGATTAACATGAAAATGTCCCTGGTAGGTGCGCATCCGATGTTTCATGTACATCTGAAACAGTGTTTGTTCGATGGCGCTCATACCTCCGGGAAGGGTCTTATAGCTGTCACCTGACGCTTTTGCATAATCTGTTCTCATAAAAAAGAGAAAGTCCGGATAGGCAAAGGCCTGAGCCTCCCGCTTTTTCAGAAAACCATCACGGTAAAGTCCGGCAACAATCTCGATGGCCTGGGCCATCAGGCTGTCGGCTTTCATCAGCATGGAATCACCCATCTCCAGCTGTCCCCTGGCATAGCTCGTGGAGTGACATTTTGCGCAGGTCTTGATCATCTTGTCACGCTCGGTCTGCCAGGCTTCCCGGGTGAGACGGGCAAGGTCAACAGCCTTGACCGCTTCGAGACGGGCGGTCGGCTCTCCGGTTTCAGGATTGAGCACGCCCAGAGCCTTGAGAATCGTCGTCTGATCGGCGGCCCACTGTTTGTCTTTGGGCAGCGGCAGGCGCACGCCGAGAAACCCCCAGGCAGTATGATTCTTGTGGGTACCATCGGGCAGATGGCATTCCTGACAGGTCGGTGCCGAAGCATCGGCCGGCAGCCGTCCGGCTTCCCGGGCATGCCAGCGGGTGCCGTGTTTGGCGCTGCTCCACATCTCCCACTGGGGATGGTCATACCCCATATGACACTGCTGACAGGCCCGGGGATCCTGGGCTTCGTTTTTCGAGAAGGTATGCCGGGTATGGCATTCATCGCAGGAATTATTCTGATAGCGGTAGCCTTTGGCATGCTGTTCCTGCTTCTGGGCTTCGGTCTTGATCCCCATGTTGTGACAGCCGCCGCAGCCGCTCCCCCCTTCCATGAGTTCGTCGGGTTCGACATGGGTAATGGGCAAAGCGTTCAGCGATGCCCAGCCGTAATTGTGCTTGCCCATGGTAAACGAGTTAAATTGATCTTCATGACATTCCTGACAGACATGCTCATCCGGCAGCACCGCAAGCGTGTAATCGCCCGCATCCTGGTGCTTGTCTCCATGACACTCAGCACAGCCGATATAGTTCTGGGAATGAAGACTCAGTTCCCAGTCCTGGACCTGACCCGGTGAAACATCACTGTGACAGTCAACACAGACATCGGCCATAACAGGCAGTACCAGAAACACCAGAAACACCGGCATCAAACCACCCACCATCCATTTTCCAATTGGCATTGTCCCCCTCCTTAAATACAATAAATGAAATGAAAGACTCAGGCTGCCCCGCGGACACCCCCCTGAAAACAAGAAAAACAAATCCCCCTTGTAAAAGTGTTCCCCAGCAGAGATTGGCTCTGTTTCATCAGACCCCAGGTCGTCAGTGTGCCCCTGAACCGCGATCATAAGCTCGGGATTATCCTTCATAAGTGTTACCCTGTGCTGGAGCTGCCTGCCAGATTCGTCCTTATCCTGCTCCCGGACGCTTTGCAATTCTATTAAATATTGACCATTGCACAGGGAATGGCTGCAGTCAAGCCTAAATATAATTTCCAATGGTTATGACAGAGATTGCCGTAAATAAAACGATTTTATCGCGCCTGAGGGGCGGTGTTCGAAACTGCACGGCCCGCTCATTTTCAATCTTGAAACCCACGGCAATGACAGCCTGCAGGCTATAGTGCTCAACCTCGCGCCGGACCTGCCTGCTGCCCTCGGTTTGAACTATTAAGTATCTCTTAATAGTTGCCTCCCGGGTCATCTCATTATTCTGAATTCACCATTCATAATTCGCTCGCCTCCTGATCCATCTCTTTCTCAATTTCTTCAATCGATGGCAGGCTTGGCTTGAGGTCTTCCGGTAGAGACTCTGTTATTTGCTGTTCCCACTCGGCGACACCAATGGGTTTTGTATTGCCCGCAAGGGCGTATTTGACAACGGTATGATTCTTTTCTTTTACAAAAAGCAAGCCGATGGTTGTTTTATCGTCCGGATGGCGAAGCATGTCATCGACAATATTCATATACATGGTAAGCTGGCTGACGTGGCCGGGGCAGAACTTTCCCGCTTTAAGCTCTACAACCACATAACAGCGTAATTTCAGGTGATAAAAAAGCAGGTCGATATAAAATTCATCTTCATCAGATATGCTTTTTTAACATTCTCATGGAAAAAACTAAAGGGAATTTTAATTCGCGCAGGTTACTTTTCGACTGGATTTTGAATACACCTTCGTGGAGGTTACCCATACAAAATGGAAAAAATGCAATACAAACATTGACAATGATTGTATTTTGTTTATTATGGTATGTATTTGTGTTTTAGATAAGGAGGACA
>JAWOEJ010000291.1:0-62871 GCA_046482845.1 Desulfobacteraceae bacterium
ATTTGCCGGTGGTCTGGTCCATCCAGTCAAGAAAGGCGGGCAGGCCGTTTTCAATGGGCACCTGGAGAATCTGGGGAACTTCGTAATTATGGTGCGCCAGGATAAAAGACTCCAGTTCCGGGTACAGGGATGTCCGGGTTTTGATGACCAGCCGGGTTTCTGTTTCCGTCTGCACCCGGCCGTCCCAGTTAAACACACTGACCACCGGATTCATCTGCACACAGGCAGCCAGTTTTTTGTGAACAATTTTGGATGCCAGATCTTTGGCTTCTGTTTCACTGCCGCAGGTGACAAGAACCAAACAATGGGACATGATACCTCCTTTCATGGGAATCCGGCCATGTAATCTGTTTATACATATGAAAGCCGTCAGCTATCAGTACTCAGCTAACAGCTAACAGCTAAAAGCTAACAGCTAACAGCTAACAGCTAACAGCTAACAGTTAACAGCTAAAAGCTAACAGCTAAAAGCTAAAAGCTAACAGCTTTATTGTGTCCCCCAGTCGCTGTTTTTTACCCTGGCAGGTTACCGTTGGGTCGGCCACCCAATGTAAGGGATTAAACTGAAAGTATTTTTTGAAAATAAAAAATACTTGATTTCAGACAGTATGTATTTTATAATATTATGTTTGATTTAACCTTTATGGTCATAATGTGGCGGGAATCAGAACAGTTCGTTAAAACTCGGTTATCAAGTTTTTATGGAAGGACCGATTAAGAGCCCCCAGCGGTTGCCTGTCAGGAACATTGAGAACCAAAGGAGATCAGACTTTTTCCCTGCCAGGCGTTAAGAAAATCAAGCTGTTTGAGGACCAATGGCCGCAGTTCTTGATTTTTAGCCTGGCAGGGAAAAAGTCCTCCGTCGTTCTCGTTCCTGACAGGCAACCGCTGGGGGCGGCGGTATTCAAAAAACTTGATAACCGAGTAAAAGCTTTCATGCTTTGTTGTGTCCATCAGGACATGGGGAATAGTTAAAAAAAATTAAAAATTATTACTTGACATTATTGTGCAACCCCGTATAGTATTTGGTAGAGTTAGCATCAACAAATAAAAAACAGCAGAAAAAAGAATAAAATTAGTAATATATGAATACTATTATTATACTTAACGTCCTTATTTCCCTTATTATCGTAGATGTGATTATTGTCACTCTACGGAGAAAAGGCTGACCAGGGCAAAAAGTATAATAAGAATCATAAAAGCCGTTATCAGCCTTTAAAAAGCTGATAACGGCTTTTTATTTTGGAGGAAAAAAATGAGAAGTGACATTGCCAAAAAAGGGCCGGCCAGAGCCCCCCATAGAAGCCTTATGAAAGCAGCCGGCTTTACCGACGAAGAGATTGCGCGCCCCCTGGTGGGCATTGCCAATTCAGCCAATGAACTGATTCCCGGGCATATCCACCTTGACAACATTGTTAACGCCGTCAAAGCCGGTATTTCCTCGGCAGGCGGAACCCCCATGGAATTTTCCACCATTGGAATATGTGACGGTGTGGCCATGAACCACAGGGGAATGCACTATTCCCTGGCCAGCCGTGAACTCATTGCGGATTCCATAGAGGTGACTGCAACGGCCCACCCCTTTGACGCCATTGTCATGGTGCCCAATTGTGACAAAATCATACCCGGAATGCTTATGGCAGCGGCCCGGCTGAACATCCCCTGCATTGTAATCAGCGGCGGTCCCATGCTGGCCGGCAGGGACCCTGAAAACCACACAAGAAAAATCGATCTGGTCTCTGTTTTTGAAGCTGTGGGAAAACTTAAGACCAACAAAATATCTGAAGACCAGCTGACTGCCATTGAAAATGCAGCCTGCCCCAGCTGCGGCTCCTGCGCCGGCATGTTTACAGCCAATTCCATGAACTGCCTGACCGAGGCCATCGGCATGGGGCTGCCGGGAAACGGCACCGTACCAGCCCCCATGTCTGAACGAATACGCCTGGCAAAACAGGCCGGGGCAGCGGTTATGGATCTTTTCAACAAAAAGATCACGCCTGACAGAATTCTTACCCGGGAGGCCTTTGAAAATGCACTGGCAGTGGATATGGCCCTTGGCTGCTCCACCAATACAGTGCTTCACATTACTGCCCTTGCCGGGGAAGCGGGTATTGACATTGACCTGGACATGATCAACGCCATCAGCCAGAAAACCCCCCATCTCTGCGCCTTAAGCCCGGGAGGCAGCGACCATATTGAAGACCTCTATTATGCCGGGGGCATTCAGGGGGTAATGAAGGAACTTTACACGGCCGGCATGATCCACGGCAGTCCATTGACGGTCACCACCCGGACGGTATCAGACAATATGGAAACGGCAAAGGTAAAGGACAGCCGGGTCATCCGCCCTGTTACCGACCCCCGGCACAAACAGGGGGGTATTGCTGTTCTTTTCGGCAACCTTGCACCGGAAGGCTGTGTGGTCAAGCAGTCTGCAGTCAAGGAAAAAATGCTCACCCACCAGGGACCGGCCCGGGTGTTCAACTCTGAAGAAGAGGCCACAGATGCCATCATGGAAAACAGAATCAAACAGGGCGATGTCGTTATTATCCGGTATGAGGGACCGGCAGGGGGACCGGGAATGCGGGAAATGCTCACCCCTACATCTGCCCTGGCCGGCATGGGACTGGATGAGGATGTGGCCCTGATTACCGACGGGCGGTTTTCCGGCGGCACCAAAGGGGCCTCCATCGGCCATATCTCACCCGAGGCCATGGAGGGGGGTCTGATCGCACTGGTAAAGGAAAATGATCTGATCACAATTGATATTCCAGGGAAAAAAATAGAATTAAGCCTGCCGGATTCAGAAATCAGTAAAAGAAAAGCACAATGGAAAAAACCCGATCTTAAAATCAAAACCGGTTATCTGGCCAGATATGCAAAACAGGTATCTTCTGCCAGCACAGGGGCGGTATTCAAGTAAATACGGATGTAACCAGGCTTACACAACAAAACCAAGGGAGAGGAAAATGAAGCTTTCAGGCGCACAGATCCTGGTAAAAATGATAAAATCCCAGCAGGTGGATACAATTTTCGGATATCCGGGAGGCGCTGTTATTGATATTTATGATGAATTGTCCAGACATGACGACCTGCGTCATATTCTGGTCCGCCATGAACAGGGCGCAATTCATGCTGCAGACGCCTATGCCCGGGCAAAGGGATGTGTGGGGGTAGCCCTGGTCACATCGGGCCCTGGAGCCACCAATACCGTTACAGGCATTGCATCGGCCTATATGGACTCCATTCCCCTGGTGGTCTTTACAGGTCAGGTGCCCACGGCCCTTATCGGCAACGATGCCTTTCAGGAAGTGGACATTGTCGGTATTACACGGCCATGCACCAAGCACAACTATCTGGTCAAGGATATAAACAGCCTGGCAAAAATTGTAAAACAGGCCTTTTTCCTTGCCCGGTCCGGGCGGCCCGGGCCGGTTCTTGTCGACCTTCCCAAGGACATCATGGGATCAGTTACTGAATTTGAAGAACCCGATGACATCAGCCTTAAATCCTACAACCCGACCTATGATCCCAATAAAAAACAGCTTTTAAAGATTGCAGATCTCATCAAAAAAGCTGAAAAGCCCCTGATATTTGCAGGGGGCGGGGTTGTTCTGTCAAAGGCGTCAAAGGAAATAACAAGGCTTGCCAATATGGCCGAGATTCCGGTAACTGCATCCCTTATGGGCCTTGGGTGCTTTCCCGGCTCATCTCCTCTGTGGCTTGGCATGCCGGGAATGCACGGCACATACCGTGCCAATATGTCCATTGCACACTGTGATCTGATGATTGCAGCAGGGGTGAGGTTTGACGACAGGGTAACTGGAAAGATCGAGCAGTTTGCTCCCCATGCCCATATTGTCCAGATTGACATTGACCCTACCTCCATACGGAAAAATGTGGATGTGGCCTGTCCTGTTGTGGGGGACTGCAGAACCACCCTTGATATGCTCAATACCATGCTGGAAAAGGAAGCTTTTTCAGGTCTGAAGGAATCCAGAAAGGCATGGCTTGAACAGATACAGCAGTGGAAAGAAAGCTCCCCCCAGCGCTATGACCAGGATGACCAGACAATCAAACCCCAGTATGTCATTGAAAAACTCCATGAGGTTACCCAGGGAAAGGCCATTATTACCACTGAAGTGGGGCAGAACCAGATGTGGGCGGCCCAGTACTACCATTTTGACCAGCCCAACCATTTTATCACATCCGGGGGACTGGGGGTCATGGGATTTGGTCTTCCCGCCGCCATCGGCGCCAAAGCGGCATGTCCGGATAAAATTGTGGTGGATATTGCCGGAGACGGAAGTATTCAGATGAACATCCAGGAACTTATGACGGCTGTGGAATCCAATCTTCCTGTTAAAATTGTGATTCTCAACAACAGATACCTCGGCATGGTCAGGCAGTGGCAGGAGCTCTTCTACAACAAAAACTATGCCTGCACCAGCATGGAAATGGCGCCGGACTTTATTCAGCTGGCAGAAGCCTTCCATGCCACCGGGCTGAGGGCTGAAACACCTGGTGAAGTGGAAGGGGTATTAAAAAAAGGAATGGATCTTCCAGGCACTGTAATCATGGAGTTTATTGTGGAACGGGAGGAATCTGTGTATCCCATGGTACCTGCAGGCAAAGCATTAACTGAAATGCTGCTGGTATAGGAAACACTGCTGCTATAAAAGGAGGTTGAAAGAATGACCCTTGAAAAACATCTGCTGTCCATTCTCGTGGACAATGAACCGGGTGTGCTGTCACGGATTGCCGGTCTTTTCAGCGGCCGGGGATACAATATAGAAAGTCTCAGTGTTGCGCCCACAGCCAGACCCGGCCTGTCACGGATCACCATGGTGACAGGGGGAGACGAGCCCATTGTTGAACAGATCAAGAAACAGCTGAACAAGCTGATCAATGTGATTACCGTCACCGATCTAACAGACAAGAAATATGTCATGAGAGAGCTGGCCCTGATCAAGGTCAATGCAAAACCCGATCAGCGGGCGGAAATTTTAAGAATCGTTGATATCTTCAGATGCAGGGTGGTGGATGTGGGCCTGAACCACTATACCATTGAAGTATCAGGGGACGAGGGAAAACTCAAGGCGTTCCTGCATCTGTTAACCCCCATGGGCATTATAGAAGTGGCAAGGACAGGGTCCATAGCCCTTGCCCGGGAAAACAAGAGATAAAAAAACTTAATCATTGAATAATAATAAAATTTTGTCAAAAACCAGAATATAAAAACAAACATTACAAGGAGAAAAGCAGAATGGGAAAAATTGATTTTGGCGGAACCATTGAAGATATTGTAACCAGGGAAGAGTTCACCATTGAAAAGGCAAGAGATGTTTTAAAAGATGAGGTGATTTCAGTTCTCGGTTACGGAGTGCAGGGACCGGGTCAGGCGCTGAATATGAAAGACAACGGATTCAAGGTGATCATAGGCCAGCGGGAGAACAGTCCTTCCTGGGAAAAAGCGCTCAGGGACGGATGGGTGCCGGGCAAAGATTTGTTATCCATAGAAGAAGCTGCTGAAAAAGGCACCATTATTCAGTATCTTCTGTCTGACGCAGGACAGAAACTCATGTGGGACCGGGTAAAACCCTGTCTGAACAAAGGGGATGCCCTGTATTTTTCCCACGGGTTTTCCATTGTCTACAAGGACCAGACCCATGTGATCCCGCCCGGGGATGTGGATGTGATCCTGGCCGCGCCAAAGGGCTCCGGCACAAGCGTTCGGCGCAATTTCCTTGCAGGGGCCGGAATCAACTCAAGCTACGCTGTTTTCCAGGATGTCACGGGCAGGGCAAAGGAAAGGGTCCTGGCCATTGGTATTGCCATTGGATCAGGCTACCTTTTTCCCACCACCTTTGAAAAAGAAGTGCACAGTGATCTTACCGGGGAAAGGGGCGTGCTCATGGGGGCACTTGCAGGCATCATGGAGGCCCAGTACGAGGTACTGAGGGCCAACAACCACTCACCCAGCGAAGCCTTTAATGAAACCGTGGAAGAACTTACCCAGAGCCTCATCCGGCTGGTAGATGAAAACGGCATGGACTGGATGTATGCCAACTGCAGTACCACGGCCCAGCGGGGCGCCCTGGACTGGAAGCCGAAGTTTAAAGAGGCCACCCTTCCGGTTTTTCAGGAATTGTACCAATCTGTAGTATCTGGAAAGGAAACTGAACTGACCTTAAAGGCCAATATGGCTGACAACTACCATGAAAATCTGGCCAGGGAACTTAAGGAAATCCATGATTCGGAAATGTGGACAGCCGGCAGAGCAGTGCGTGGCTTAAGGCCGGGAAATAAATAATGTTTTAATTGTTCAGCTCTCATTTTTTGTGATCAGGAAAAATCAGATATAAAAACCTGATCATCGGGCAAGAGACACAGTAAAGCACAAAAAAAAATCAGAGGGCTGAACAATTATCTATTTTAAAACAGGCGTTGAAAATGCAGAATATACGTTTATACGACACAACATTAAGGGACGGCATGCAGGGGGAGAACATATGTTTTTCCCCCGAGGACAAAGTAAAAATAGCAAAACGGCTTGACGATATGGGAATCCACTATATTGAAGGTGGATGGCCCGGGTCCAATCCCGGTGCCCTGCATTTTTTTGAACTTGCAAAAGCAATTGAATTTAAAAATGCAAAACTTGCCGCCTTTGGCTCCACAAAAAAACCCTTTGTCAGCCCGTCAGAAGATGCAAACCTTAAAGGACTTCTTGACAGTGAGGCGCCGGTAATAACAATTTTCGGCAAATCCTGGGATCTCCACGTTGAAACAATTATGGAGAACACCCTTGATGAAAACCTGGCCATGATAGAGGAGAGCATCAGATATCTCAAGGACCACAACCGTGAAGTCATCTATGATGCAGAACATTTTTACGACGGATATATTGAAAACCAGGATTATGCTGTAAACACCCTTGCCGCAGCTGTAAAAGGAGGCTGCACCACCCTGGTGCTCTGTGATACCAACGGCGGCACCCTGCCCCATGATATTGAAAGAATCACATCAGAGGTGATTTTAAAAATATGCGGGCGTGCAGATTCCAAGATCAGTTTTGGTATCCATGCCCACAATGACTGCAGCATGGCGGTTGCCAACTCCATTTCAGCCATACAATCGGGTGCTGTCATGGTACAGGGAACCATTAACGGGTACGGCGAACGATGTGGCAATGCCGACCTGACCTCCATCATCCCCATCCTGGCCCTTAAACTTGACATGGACTGCATTTCAAAGGAAAATCTTAAGAAACTAAAAGCCCTTTCCAGATTTGTCAGTGAAACAGCAAATATGATTCCCCTGAATTCAAGGCCCTTTGTGGGAAAAAGCGCATTTGCCCATAAAGGCGGCATTCATGTCAGTGCTGTTGCAAAAAAGGCAAAAGCCTATGAACATATTGCCCCTGAGCTTGTCGGCAACAAAAGACGGGTTCTGGTGTCTGAACAGTCCGGTAAAAGCAATATTGAATATAAAGCCAGGGAAATGGGAATCAACTTTGATAAAAAAGGGTTGCTGGAAAAAAATATTGTATCCAGTATCAAGGAACTGGAGGATGAAGGATTTCAGTTTGAAGTAGCTGAAGGCTCCCTTAAAATCTTAATGGAAAAACTCACCAACCAGTTCAAACCCCACTTTGAACTGGAATCCTTCAGGGTCACCATAGAAAAGGACAAGGAACGCCCCTGCTATGCCTATGCGCTGATAAAAATCAGGGTGGATGACAAAACAGTGATCACTGCAGCTGAAGGGGACGGACCTGTGAGCGCCCTGGATAATGCCCTTAGAAAAGCCCTTTCCAAAATTTTTCCAGATATCAATGACATGCATCTGATCGATTTCAAGGTCAGGGTGATTGAGGGCAGCGACGGCACAGATGCAAAAGTCCGTGTTATTATCGAATCAAGGGATGAAAACAATATCTTCAGCACCATCGGTGTTTCAGAAGACATAATCGAGGCCAGCTGGCAGGCGCTGGCTGACAGTTTTCAATACAAACTTTCCTTAAACAGGGCAGACTAGGAGAAAAAAAAATGAACACGGACAACCGCATTATTATTTTTGATACCACCTTAAGAGACGGGGAGCAGTCACCAGGCGCCAGCATGAATACGGCAGAAAAGCTTCGGATTGCCACCCAGCTTGAAAAACTCGGGGTGGATGTGATTGAAGCGGGGTTTCCAGCTGCTTCAGACGGTGATTTCAATGCCGTAAAAATGATTTCAGAAAAACTTGAAAAATCTGAAATTGCAGCCCTGTGCAGAACCTCTCTGACAGATATAAACAGGGCCTGGGAAGCCGTCAAATCAGCAAAAAAACCAAGAATCCACACTTTTATTGCCACTTCCGACATTCACATGGAGTACAAACTCAAAATGTCACGGGACCAGGTCATTGAAAGTGCGGTAAATGCCGTTCAATACGCTTCAAAACTGACTGACAATATTGAATTCTCTGCTGAAGACGGCTCCCGGAGCGACCCGGATTTTTTATGCCGGATATTTTCTGCTGTGATCGAGGCCGGTGCAACCACGGTCAACCTTCCTGACACTGTGGGATACGCCGTTCCTGATGAATTTTCAAACCTTGTCAGATATATTATCAAAAACACCAGAAATATTGATCAGGCCGTGTTAAGCGTGCACTGCCACAACGACCTCGGTCTTGCCACGGCCAATACCCTGGCCGCCATAAAAGCCGGTGCGCGCCAGGCAGAAGTAACCATCAACGGGATTGGAGAACGGGCCGGTAATACCTCTCTGGAAGAAATTGTCATGTCCCTGAGCACCCGCCCGAATTTTTACCCGGAAAAAACCGCCATTGACACCACAGGCCTCTACCCCATCTCCAGGCTGGTCAGTATGATAACAGGTATCATGGTGCAGCCCAACCGTGCCATTGTCGGGGCCAATGCCTTTGCCCACGAAGCCGGAATTCACCAGGACGGGGTATTAAAAAATCCCATGACCTATGAAATCATGAAACCGGAAACCATTGGGCTGAACCGGAACAAACTGGTGCTGGGCAAACATTCCGGGCGCCATGCCCTGCATTCCCATATTGCTGACATGGGGTATAATCTCTCTGAAGAGGAGCTGAACACGGTATTTAAAAAGTTCAAACACCTTGCCGACAGAAAAAAGAACATCCTTGACGAGGATATCGAGGCATTGATAAACGAAGGCGTACTGAGAAGCAATGAGGTCTTTACCCTTGACTACCTGCACGTTGCCTGCGGCACCACAGTATATCCAACGGCAACGGTTCACCTTCATATCAACAACCGGATGACCAAGGGGACAACAGAAGGCAACGGCCCCATAGATGCGGTTTTCAATACCATCTCACGGCTGACCGACACAAAATCAGAACTGCTCAGATTCTCCATCAGCGCCCTGACCTCGGGCACTGACGCCCAGGGAGAGGTCACAGTAAGGCTCAGGGAAGACGGCATGGTCGCCCTTGGAAAAGGGGCTGACCCGGATATTATTACGGCCAGCGCCCTGGCCTATATCAATGGACTGAACCGGCTGGAGTACCTTAAGGAAAATCCTGTGGTCAAACCTGAAACCATTTAACCCAATTTACAATCCAAGGTATCCCTTTTTCAAATCAGGGTCGGCTTTTTCGCCCAGACTGTATGTATAGTACATCTGGGCAAACCCCTCATCCTTAATGGTGCCCTTGACCTTACCATTAATCTTCAGGGTCAGCCCTTTTCCCGGCACATATACAGACTCTGAAACAGACCCGACCTTCATGTCCTCATCCAGCCATGAGACATACTGCTCTATCTGAGCCCGGTGGGCGTCAACAAGTTCAGGCGGATTGGTCTTTTCCATTTCTTCAATAAACCCATTCTGTATCTTTTCAGCAGTGGCTTTATTGGTCAGGTAGTAGAGGTAAAAATGTTTTACCTGTTCTGATTCAATAATTTCCCCGGGGTCCTGTGTTGGATGCTCTAGATACAGCCCGCCGGCAAACACCTTGACAAACACAAAGGCCTTTCTTAACGCCGTACCGTTTAAAGTCAGTTTTTTCCCTTCCACGACCTTGGTGTCTGGAAAGTCAACCCCGGCCAGTTCCTCTGCACAGACAAAGGGAGACAAAACAAAAAGCAGGATAAACAGTGATACACCCAAATTTTTAAACATAATACACTCCTTTTAATTTTTACAATAAACGTTTTAGATGATAAACACTGTTTTTCACATGACACACTTTTAAAAATTTTACCAGATTTTTTTATTTTTTTCTCAGGTCTGGTTACCCCCGCCGAAATTCCCGGTCCTGACAGAACACCCACTGGAAAGGGGCTATTCAAAACACAGGATAACCCCGTGTCATGAGTGTCACTTCCGATTGAACCGCAATAATTCATCCGTTTTCCCTGTAAAGGGCCAGCAGGCCGGACCTGGCCAGCTTCTTTATGCCAAAGGGGCGCAAAAGCATGAGCAGTTCATCTATTCTGTCCTGTTTTTCCGTTACTTCAAAGGTTAAGCGCTCTTTTCCGCTGTCAACCAGTTTGGCGTTAAACTCTACCATAATCGCATTAATATCTTCCCGGTTTTCCGGCAATACATGAACGCAGACAATGGCAAGCTCCCGTTTGACCGCCTCTTTGCCCGTCATATCCCTGAGCTTGATCACATTGGTCAGCCGTCTGATCTGTTTCATGCACTGCTCCAGCTGAAGGGAATCTGCCCAGGTGGTGATGGTGATTCTGGACATTTCAGGATTTGCCGTGGGTGCTCCGCAGATGGTTTCAATATTATAGCCCCTGCCTGCAAAAAGGCCGGTAATCCGTGCTGTAACTCCTGGTTCATTTTCCACAAGCATGGTGAGAATATGCTTTTCCCGGGTCATAAAAATCTCCTGTTCTCATTTTCCTTAATGCTGATTATTTGAATTTATCGGCCAGACTGCTGTCAATCACATAAATACACACCTCATTGGCGCCCTGCCTTGTGTAATCGAATTTTTTTATCATATTTCCCATGAGAAATTCAACATCACTTTTGATTCTTTTATCATAGGTTTTAAACTCCTCCGTTTCAAAATCTTTTATGGCCCGCCTGAAATTATCATTTTTAAGAAAGGGGTCAAGAACCTTTTTCTTTAAATTATGCACATATCTTTCATGGAGACTGTTAAAGAGCTTTGTTTCTGAAATATCTTTTTCCTCAACCATGATCTCTTTGGAAAGGGCCTCAGTGGTGTATTGTTTTAACACATCAAGGCGCATGCCTTCCCGTCTTTTTTTATCATAATTATCCGCAAAAAGCCGGTTTTCTATACTTTCAAGGAAATCCTCGCTCACATTCAGGGGTTCTCCGGTAAAAATACAATTCACCTGGGCGCCTGTTTCAAAATTGACAGCAGAGATATAATTTTTAATGTCCTTGGTTATCCTTTCCTCATTATAGTAGTAAAGGGACTCCTTTACCTGCTGAAGCACGGTGTAATCATACATGCGTAAGATGGATTCCAGAAATCCATCCGGTATCATATGGGGTCTGTCCTTAATCAGAGATCTGAAAAAAGAGCACAGAACCGGCATGTTGATCAGTCTGTCCTCCTTGGCATACCTGGAATAGAACTGATCAAATATACGAATGGAATCCCGTCCTGAAACCCCCTCATTTCCTTCAGATTCAGATTCTGCAATGATTTTGCGCCACATTTTGGATGTCAGTGCTTTTCTGTCATCATCATGAAGCCACTCTGGAAGATGCCCTGAATAGAGTTCAATTTTTAAAAGCATGAGGTTTTCATCGCAGTAACGCCTGTATTTCACGGGGTCCTTTATCCATTCAGAAAGGCTTTTTGACTTTTCCTTTAACCTGGAGGCAATAATGATCCGTGCAAAATTCTCCATGACCATGGGCAGAAAACTCTCGTCAATATGCCGTCCAAAAATATTATGATAGATCTTCACCTCTGTTTTGATATCAAGAACATAGGGAATATTAATATATAAAATTCGATCGGAAAAAGAGGGGAAATCCTTGATATTGTTCTTATCTTCAGGATTCATAAGGGCAAGAAAAAGGGAGTTGACCTTTTCCTCCAGATCTTCAACTTTGTGGACCGCCTCACTGATAATATTGTGGAGTTCAACCATCCGCTCGGTGTTATGGGATTTTATATCCATCAATGCATAAATACCATTGTTGGTTTTGGCATACCTGGAATAGATATAATTAATCACATTGGAATCCTGAAAAAGCCTGTTTATACGGTTCTGCAGCATCTGATTGGACATGACGATTTCCCGTAACGGCTTGTCACCGGGATTGAACACACTGATCCCCATACCCAGGCGCCGGTTAAAATAATACGGCCTGGCATAGAGCATATCAAATACCTTTTCAGGGGTGCCTAACCGTTCCAGAAGGGCCTGGTAAATGGAAGCACATATGGTGCACGGCTCTTCCTTGAACACCCATTCATACTCTTTTTCAGTAAAGAGCCGCCATTTGAATTTATCATTTTTAATCAGCCGGTCCAGAAGGCTGCGCCTCTGATTCACCGGCACAATGAGCAAAGGATTGTCATGGGATATACAGGGAATCTCAATAAATTTCTTATCCCCCACTGGAACGGCTTCAGATTTCAACTTTTTCTTCACCCCGTTCTCACCGGAAGAATCAATGAGCTGAACCAGTTTTTCAATGGCGGAAACAGTTTCACCTCCCCCTGGATCACCTAATTTTTTTACGTCAAGGCGCCAGATCACTTCATACCGCATGCCCCCGGGGGTATTGGCATATTTTTCAAATTTTTTCAGAAGATTGTTCAAAAAAGTACTTTTACCGCATCCATGGGGGCCGTAGAAAATATAAATGCGATTCTGCTGGGCGCCGTGGCGCAGGCCCTCCATGTGTTTCATCAATCTGTTGGCAAACAGACGGTCTGTAAAATACGGATTGTCCGACCCTTCTTCAAACAGACGGGAACAGTCATAATCCGTAAAATTAAACTCATCTGGATCATCTGCTATGGAATCATCAATCACATCCACATGGGTGGTCATCATGTCATAAAAGGTTTGAAAAATATTTCTGATGATCAAAGAGGGATTTTCAGACAAAAGATCCAGAAAATGATAAAACGAGACAGGCTTTAATCTTTTAAAATCTGAATCATCCCTGTTCAGAAACTCAACCGCCTCTTTCCCGGATAAAATTTCGCTGCTTTGCTCTGCAACGGTTTGAACAGAACTTTTTTCTTGTTTTCCGGTCTTGTTGTTGTCCATGCTGATCACATCTCCCTTTTTTGGAGCTTTCGGTCTCCCATAATATACAGCACCTTTTTCCATGTTACAGAAGGCTTTTCTTTCTTTGGCTGGGCAGGAAAGGAAGGGTGCCAGAAATCCACCCCAGGCTTGCTGCCCGACGGGTCTTTAACCGGCTCAAAGGTTTCAAGTTTCACAGGCCCCCCCCAGAGATATTCAATCCCCACCATGGTATTGTTAATAAAATCCTTTTTCAGGGGCTTGCCTTCAAATTTATGAATCAGGTACAAGGGGCCATGCTGGGTTTTTTCATGGTCAACCGTTATAACAGGGGGATGATAAAGGGTATCAATGATCATATCCCTGTAGTCATCGGCATTTCTGGATTTTACATAGTACTCCCAGGCCATTTTTGCACGGTTCAACCGTTTCCCTGACACAAAAAGTCTGTGCCTGTTTACAAAATCCTGATCAATAAACTGATTGACAAATGTAAAGTCACACATATTCTCTCGTACGGCAAAGAGCAAATCCATGCCTCTGCCCTGATACGCGGTGTTATTGTATTTTTTCCGTTTAACTTCATCCCGTTGAAAAAAATAATCAAAGGAATAACAGCCTCGATCTCCCATATCCCTGATATGGTACAGCAGGCGCATGCCAAGGGCATAGGGATTCAACCCCACCTTGGGCATGGATGTTACTGTGGCATTTACTTTGGCAAAATCTGTTTCATGCCCTTTTATCCGGTTGTCCTGCATAAAAAGGGTTTCGTGCCAGAAGCTGGCCCAGCCCTCATTAATGGTCTTGGTTCTTATCTGGGGCTGAAAAAAAAGAGATGTTTCCCTGACGATCTCAATGACGGACTTCATCCACTGATTTTCCTCTTTTTTCAATAAAGCAGAATTCTGGATGATATACTCCATCACATCCAGTTTTTTCTTTTCTTTTTTCTCCAGGTTTTTTTGAAACATGGCCTCAAATTCAGGGTGTTTTGCAATCACCTCTGAAAAAAACATATTCTCCTGAAAATCGGTATTCTCTTTTTTCAGGGTATTATAGCGTTCAATCTCCTTTAAAAAAGTATTTTGACTTTCTTTTTTTTCCTGCTGGAGAAACACATCAAAATAATAGTCCAGTTTACAGATATTTTTCCGCCCGTTCTCGCTGAACCGCCGGGACAGCTGGTTCTGATAGCCTATAATATTGTCAACTCCCCTGGCAAATTCAATCACATAGTCTACCCACCGCCCCTTTTCAGAACGGTACCTGGCTATGATACGCTTGTCGCTGAGGGCCTGGCCGGTGAAATCATAATCCCAGGTATGACTGAAAAACAAATTGTTCTGAAAAAAATCAATGTGACCCAGTACATGATAAAAAATCATCACGTTGAGCCAGTCCGGATTGTTGTCATTGTAGAAAGAAATGGCAGGACGGGTATTGATAACCGTTTCATAGGGATTGCCCGGATAGAGTTCATACATGCCCTTGCCCGACAGAACCTTTACATCATGCACCCAGTAATCATACAACGTCGGAATCATCACCTTTGGGGAAAGTTCCAACATATCCCGGTTGGTAACAATATACTCCAGGGTCTCGTTATCAAAGGTAAGCCCTGCATCCCTGGCTCTTTTCTTGCAGCCTTCCATAATTTTCTTGACATGCTGGTCGATAATTTCCATACCTTCTCCCGGTTTGAGTTGACTGTTCAGGAAATAAGGTATTTTATTCCCTGGATAATCCGTGTATCATCGGAATCCTCACTGAGAACATCCATTCTTAAAAAATCCTTGTGTTTTTCCAAAAGATTTGATGCCTTGATATATTTTTCCACCTCGGTCTGACTGGATGAGGAATATGAATGCTCGGCAATGGTAATTCCGATTCTGGCAGCGTATCCAAGCATTTTTTCGATTTCTGCCAGGGTTTCCTTTCCCTCCTTGTCCCAGTCATCCCCGTCTGTCCCGTAGAACACATAAATATTATAATCCCTTGCCAGATTCTCTTTTTCTACAATCTCATTGACCAGACTGAACGCTGAGACCACCCTGGTTCCTCCGGCCACCCTGTAGGAGTAGTACCTGTAAAAGTCAGCCACCTCTTTTGCCTCTGTATCATGGAGAATAAACCGTGTTTCCACCTGTTTTTCATACTGGTACAGCAGCCAGGAATAAATCATGACATGCTGGGACACAACGGTCTGGGTGGGCTTTCCCCCCATTGATCCTGAATAGTCCCGCAGAAAGAAGATCAATGCCTGGGATTCATAGGCCTTTTCCCTGGAAAGGATGCGGTAGATCATGTCTGAAGGAGAAATAATAAATTTCAAGGGGTCAATATCGTTTATATCTGAAATATTATCCAGACTGATATTGGTCTGAACAATCCGTTTCAGGGTGGCCTTTTTGTCGAGCATCTGACCAAACCCCCTGTTTTTGTCTGTCATCTCATAAACATAGCGTGCCAGGGTTCTTTTTTTTCCTTTGTCCTGGAGGTTGGGCAGTTCAAAATCCTCGGACAACACCCTGCCGAGATCATAGGCATTGGATTCAAATTCATGTTCTCCACCAGACCCCTGTCCCGGGCCCTCCCCTTCTCCTTCTTCTCCTTCCTGTTCTGACGGGCGTATGGGCTGTTCACCGATGATATCGCCCTCTTCGCCTTCTCCTGTCCCGCCTGTGGGTTCCCCTTCACCGCTTTGTTCATCAAAATCAATCTCATCATGGACAAATTTCTCTTCAACCGTTGTGGGAACAATAACAATTCTGTCCTTGCCGCCCTGTACAGGCTTTACAATGCGGCCGATACGGATCTTTTTACTGAATCCGTCCTCCTGCCTCTGTTTGTCCCTTTCCAGAAGTTCATCCAGAGTAACCATTATTTGTCATCCTCCTGGCTGCAGAAATACTCTATGGTTTTCTGGGCACAGGTTGGACAATAGCCCAGTTTTTCCGTCATGGTGCTGATCATGCGGTCATGGAGCTTCTGATTTTCCTCATTGGTTCTATTGGCCAGGGCGCCCACCAGACTGCCGGCACCGGCAATATCAGATTTTAGCCTCACATCGGTGATGGCCTTGACCAGCTCAAGATTATCCATAAAATCGTAATCCGGCTCAACTGAAATCTTCTGACCGTAAATCTTTCTTATTGTATTTCTAAAGGAGGAGCGCTGCTCTTCTGTTTTAAGGCCCAGCCGTTCTTCAACATTATTGATATATCTTTCATCAATCTTCATGGCCTTAAGCTCCCCGGTCTGGGGATCCTTGTACTTCCACATCATGTCAGGCCCCAGATATTCAGCATCTATGCCGATAATCATATTCACATAGTTCATTACATCTTTTTTAATGGCCAGCGGTTCATCCATGTAGGCATTGAACATCTCGGTCATTATCCTCTCCCTGTACAGCCCCCGGGCGGTTTTCAGATCTTCCATATACTTGGTTCTGTCCCCGGGCTCTGATACATAGTCCAGTACCACCTTTTCCAGGGTTTTAAAAATATCCAGGGCAAACATACAGGTCCCCTCGTTGGTTTCAGAGCTTTCAAGCAGAAGCTGAATGGCCCGGCCAAGGTTGCGCTGTCCCAGCCCTTTCTGACCGAACCGCCTGGTAATATCAATTTCCTGATTCAGGGTATCAATAAGTTCAGCCAGGGTTTTTAAACTCTTTTCTCCAGCCACCTCCCCTGCGGCGAGTTTCATGGTTTCCACAGGGGTGAGCTTTTCAGATTTCGGCAGCCGGGTCAGCACCACACCCACAGATGCGGCATAGTTCAAATTGGGATCCTGATGAAGATTTTCACGGTTGATGGTGCTTTTTACATCATTGCCGATTGCGTACTCTGTCAACTCCTTCTGGAGCTTGTAATCGGTATTGTGAGCCACATAGGAGATACGGCAGCGGTCAACAATGGGGGCTTCCTCTCTTTCCGCCAGAAACGAGTTGAATTCTGAATTGTTGCTTGTGGCAATGATCAAGGTGTCAATAGGCCACTTAAACCCGTCAATTTCAATATTGCGGTTCTGGATCACGCCAAGGTATACCTGAACCAGATCTTTTTTGTTCTTGTAAATTTCATCACTGAAATGAATGCCTCCTCCGGCTACCCTGGCAAGGGCCCCCCGTCTCAGGTCAAACCGATAGGGATTGTTGGTGTCTGTAATGTGCAGAAGCCTCTGAATGGACTCTTCCCCTAAAAGATCCACTGCAGAAGAGGTGATCTTGTCCTTGGCCGGGTACTTCCCTGTTATGGTGCCAAGGCTTTCTATCATGGGCACAGGGACAACTTCCACCATGGACAGCATTTTATCCATATCATTGTCAGCATATTCCAGGATCTGATTCCAGATATATCCGGAGCAGGCACCCAGGGGCCGGTATTTTTCAAACAGGAGATCGATTTCCTTGTCAGAAAAGTTAAAGGTTTTTGCCAGGTAATCCTGTGTTTCAGCCCGGGTTTCACAAAGCCCCATGGCCAGGACCATGGGATCCTCATAGGTCTGGGATTCAATGGTTTTAATCCTGCCGTATCCCTCAAGCCGGTCAAGATCTGTAAACCTGAAGGTATACTTTCTATTCTCTTTCTGGGACAGGAACTCCCGGTACCGGTCACAGAGATAGTCTACAAAAAAGGTTTTTCCATTGCCTGGTTCTCCCACAAGCACGTAGGCCATCTCCCTGGAAGACCCCCCTTCTGAAGCATCCTTGACAAAGGAGACAAAACTGTTGATCTCATCGTACATCCCCACCAGATGCTTTTTACCTTTGCTGAACAAATCAAAATGATACGTGCTCCTCCCCTTGACCGTTATTTTATCAACACCAGCACTGAGGATCATTCGTGTGACGCCCTGAAAGGCATCCTCAAAGGTTCTTTTTCCCCTTCGAACCGCATCAATATGATTCATAAGAGATTTTGGATCATAATTTTCGCCCATGTTTACCTCCTGTAAATAAAATTCAAGGCTTGAATTTTACCCGGCCAATTGTAAAAAGACTGAAATTTCCTGTCTATTGTAATTTGTGACTGTTGTAAGGTGACTAGATGTTTGTGCTTCTTTAAAAGCAATAAATAGGCTGTTTAGCATAGAATACCAAGGGAATTTTGAGGTGTCAAACAAATTTGCTCGTATTGTAAACATAAAAAATTAAGAAAGCCCTACGATGTTCTGGTTACTGACAGAGCAATTGTTGGGGGCGGCGCTATTTAAAAAACTTAATGATTGAGTATAAACAGATTATCATCTTTTTCCCTCTCCCTCCTAATTCAGCAGAGGAATCCCTACTTGACAAAATCATGACAGCAGGGATAATATTCACTTGAAATTTGATAATCGAATAAAACAATACTGGTTAAGAACCTGGTCAAACCGAATCCGGCATTTGACAGAGCAGTCACTTTGCCTGAAATCGGAACTGTTTTCTTTTCCAGACCCATGGAATCATGCAGACCGGTAAAATTAAAAAGGACCCACAAAATCATGTCGGCAAATGAATTCATAACAATTTCAGACCTGGCAAAAGAACTTGGGGTTGACGACTCAAGTGTTAGATTCTACCTTGGCAGATTTGCACAACATCTTCCGGACATGGCAGATAAAAGCAGGGAAGCTTATCCTAAGGATATCCTCAACGATCTGATGTTTATCACTGAAAAAATGCATTCCGGACATCGGCCGTCTGAAATTGAACAAAAGCTTAGCGAAAAAAAGAAATCTCCCTTAAAACCAGATGCCGGCAATCCCGAAACAGACAGGGAACCCCTTAATTTTCTTGCTCCCTTACTTGAAAAAATCATTGTGCAGCAGGAAAGAATTGCCTCCGCCCATGAACAAAGAGCTGAAACTGAGGCAAGAAAGGCAAGGGCCATAGAGAAAAGAGCTGAGGCTGAAACCCATAAGGCCGCTGCCATGAACAATATTGCCAGTGCCCTGCAGCACATGAAACATGAGGTGTTCCCCGGGTCCCCTGCCGGCAATCTTATCAGCGCTGCCCAAAAAGCCATTGCCCATGAACATAATCAGGATCAGGATCAGGATTTGAAACCTGAAAAAAAACATGACTCTTCAGAGGATCAGTATATCCCTGATGACATGGACGATCTGTCGCAATTGACTGATGAAACAACAGATGAAACAGCGCGCGAAAATCTGGAAAACAAGCCCCATGATTTTTCGCGATCAAATCATGAAAACCAGGATCTGGATGACTTGTCTCTTCTCATTGATGAAGCAGCAGATGAACCAGCGCACGAAAATCAAAAAAAACAGGCCGATGATTTATCACGATCAACTCCTGAAAATCAGGATCTGGATGATCTGTCCCTGCTCATTGGTGAAGCAGCAGATAAAACAGACCATGAAAATCAGGAGATCCAGGCACTGGACAATCTGTCACTGCTGCTTGATGAAACAACGAATGAAAATCAAAATATAGATGACCTGTCTCTGCTCATTGATGAAACAACAGGTCAAACAGATAAAAAGGACATTTCCCCCAAACGAATCAAAACATCCGTAACTCCTGAAAATGATTTTAAAAAATACAAATCCGAAATCATCAACCACATCATCAGATTGAAAAAAGAAGGGCTTTCCATTGATGACACCACTGCCCTTTTTAATGAAGAAAAAGTAAAAACACTGTCAGGGAAAGATCAATGGAGCAAAAAAGCCATTGCCAAAATCTTCAAGCTGATCGATTCGGTGAGCAAAAAAAATTAAACCCTGAATTTTTTCATCATATCAGAAAGTTTATCGGCCAGCCCGGCAAGCTCCTGGGCACTGATCTTCACCTGGGAGCTGGAATTGGCCATCTCACCTGAGGACTGAGTCACCTCAGCCACTTCCTTTGATACATCGCTGGCTGCCGTAGACGCCTGAGCCACATTTTCGTTGACCTCTCCAAGACCGGATGAGGCCTGGGACACATTTTCTGAAATCTCCTTTGTGGTGGCAGACTGCTCTTCCACTGCCGTGGCAATGGTTGAGACCATTTCATTGATCTCGGTTACAGCTGCTGAAATATTGGAAATATTGGAAACAGTTGCTTCAGTGGATGTCTGTATACCGGCCACCCGGTCCTTTATTTCATTGGTGGCCCCGGCTGTCTGGCTGGCAAGATCCTTGATTTCATTGGCAACAACGGCAAAACCCTTACCTGCCTCCCCGGCCCGTGCCGCCTCAATTGTGGCGTTCAAAGCCAGCAGGTTCACCTGCTCTGATATATCGGTAATGGATTCCACCACCTTTCCAATCTGTCTGGCTGCATAACCCAGTTCATTTACTTCATTGGAAGCGGTCTGGGTCTGGTTCACGGCATTGTCTGTTATGGCTCTCGCCTTTTCGGCATTCTGTGCAATCTCATTGATGGTAGACGTCATCTCTTCCGAGGCTGACGCAACCATGTTGACATTGGTTGACGTCTCTTCCATGGCCGCTGCAATTGAGTCCATATTGGCACTCATCTCCTCAGACGCGGCAGCAACTGTATTTGATCTTGATGCGGTTTCCTCAGCAGCCGCGTTCATCTGATCGGATATATTGGCAAGGCTTTTTGAAGAATCATTGAGCTTTAAGGCATCCTCCTTTACAGAAGATATCATGCCCTGCATATTCTCAATAAATGTATTAAACCACTCGGCAAGTTCCTGGGTTTCATCACCGGATTTATCCTTGATTCTCCTTGTCAGATCCCCTTCTCCCCGGGCAATATCCCTGAGCATATCAATCACGTTTCTTATGGGACCGACAATGCCCTTTGAAACAACAAACCAGGAAAGAATCAGGGCCAGCACAACAATGCCTGCTACAATGGAAACGATTTTAACGATATCCCTGGAAATATTATCCTTTATAAAATCAGCTTTTCTGGAAATGGCAGCATCCAGATCATCGGTATAAATCCCCGTCCCGATATTCCAGTCCCAGCCGTCAAGTTTTTTTGCAAAGGAGAGTTTGGCAAGGGCTGTTGCTGATCCGGGTTTTGGCCAGAAATAATTGAAGAAAGCCCCCTGCTCACTTGAATCTGCCGCCTTTATAAGATCTCTGATAAAAAAATCACCCTTTTTATCCTTTATATCGTACATGTTCGTACCCACCAGGGAGGCATTATCATGGAGAAGGCAGGTCCCCTGTGAGTCAAAAACAAAAAAATAACCGCTTTTGTCTTTGCCGTAACGGACAGCGCCTATGCTATTCAATGCCTGCTGTTTTAACATGGCTTCCGTGGATTCAAGGTATAGTCCGCCGCCTATGATCCATCCCCATTCCTTAAACAGTTTTACATAGGAAATCTTGTCCACAGGCCTGTCAAACCCCGGCTTGGGCCACTTATAATCCACAAAACCCCCGCCTTTTTCCAGGGCAATGTCCTGAAAGGCCTGAAACAACAATTTTCCATCAGGATCTTTTATATCCAGGAGGTATTGACCATTTAAATTTTTTTTAACAGGATGCATCACCATATCCCCGTTGGTATCCTGAATCCAGAAATATCCCTGGTTATCCTCTCCCCAGGTCATTTTTTCAATCATGGCTTTGGCATAATTCTTTTTCTCTTCCATTGTAAAAAAGTTCTCATTGTTCTCCATGAACTCAAAAACGGATGCAGCCTGGTCAACAGCAGCTTTTATTTTTTCGCCAAAGCTTTTTCTAAGGCCTTCCTTGTCCATGGCATCCCCGTAAAACTGTTCAGCAATGGTATAGGCAGACCCCACAAGATCTCTGATATAATTCTTTTTCTCTGTCATTACCCCTGTTTCATACTCTTCAATAGCCACCTGACCTTCATGTTTCAGCCCTGCCACTGAAAAGAAAAGGGCTGCGCCTCCCACAAGAATCAGAGCCGACACCATGAGCAGATTTACCTTGGCACCAATATTTAATCTCATCTCCCCCCCCCTCTATTTATTGCTTTAACTCGATGATTTAGGGATCTTCCAAAAAATAATCCAGAATCCAGTCACAAAAACCAGAATCCAGTCACAAAAAACTGATCATCGAGTTGTTACGTGCTAGTGTTATTTGGCACCGGCCTCCTGTGCAAAACTGAGATCAATGAATTTGTTGAGATCAATCAGGCTGGTCATGATATTCATTTCATCCATCATATACTTTTGAATCGCTTCAAAGTCATCCATGCTGGGCATGAGCTCTCCTGTGGTGATTCGATCCGCCGGTTCTGTTAGAACCCTCTGGATAACGCTCTTTTCCTGGGAAAGAAAGTCTGCACCAATGGAGGCGGCGGGTTCGGGCTGAGCATCTACGGCCAGACCGGACCGGACAAAACTTCTTGTCAACTCAAGAACAGCATCTGGATATTTTTCTATTATATGATTCTGCATGACAAAGACACAGCAGGGGTGTCCCGGCCAGAGATCCTTGGACAGAAACACCTCTTCTCCAAGTCCCGAAGTGATCACCTGGGAGCCAATGGGTTCTGCAACGATAAATCCGCCGATTTCCCCGTCTTCATCGTATTGGAGGGCTTCGGGCATCTGAAAGGGGGCCACCACCTCCAGGGTCACATCAATTCCTGGATCAACTGATCTGCCGGGTTTAAGGCCTTTTTCTGCAAGAAGCTTATGAAAGAGCATATTGTGTATGGACAATTGATAGGGAATCAGTACAGTTTTTCCGGCAAAATCTTCAATTTTTTCAATATGGGCCTTTTTGTTTTTCACCAGCAGGCTGCCGGATTTGTGGGTCAGCAGCAGCAGCCTCAGATCAACGCCGGATTTAAACAAATCCATGGCAGTGGGGGCAAGTATGAACGCACCGTCAAGGGTCTTTGCAGCAAGGGCGTCGGCCACCTCATTCCATCCGTTTTTAAGCACAGGTTTTAAACTGCAGTGGGAAAAGGTCTCCATTCCTTTTTTAAGCTTCAGGTCTGTAACGCCAAGTATAAGATGATCGGTGATCTTGAGGTGACCAATTTTTAAAACGGGTTTGTCCGCCATAGAATTTACCTCCTGGGTTTGTATGCTCTCCTGGATAATGCCCTGATTTTGTGAATATAACTTGATGATCAAATTTTTTCATGTGAGGGGTCAGGCCTGCGTTATTGGCATTATCTGTGCCGTCCCGGGTTTACAGGGGCTGTGGTTGATAACATCAACAACCCAGGCCTGACCCCGTTCTCCAGAAACCAGACACAAGAACTTGATCATCGAGTATAAGGTATATTTCATTTCAGTGTCAACAGGAAAGGCTGAATATTTATTTTTTAAGGATTTTTAAAGATCCCCTTACCCCTGTGCCGTCCAATCATTAATGGCAGGAACGGGACAAAAAAAATGCTGCCAGTTCAAGATCCACCGGGGCAGTGATTTTTATGTTTTTCCTGGACCCCTCTGTTATAAACACTTTTTCGCCCATTTGCTCCACCAGGGCCCCGTCATCCGTAGCCAAAGCCCCTGTTTCTGCTGCCTTTCTGTGGGCCTTTAGAATCAGATCCAGGTCAAAGGCCTGGGGAGTCTGCACCTGAAAGAGATTTTCCCTGTTCACCGTACTGCGGACAAAACCGCCACCATCCCCTTGTTTTATGGTATCTGAAACAGGCAGAGCCGGAACACATGCCCTGTGCCTTACAGCCCCGAGGATACACCGCTCCATGAGCAGATGATCTGCAAAGGGACGAACCCCGTCATGGATCAGCACAATGTTTTTTTTCGTATTATCCACCCTGTCTGCAAGGGCTTCAAGGCCGTTTAAAACTGAATTCTGGCGTTCTTTACCCCCGCAGACCAGTTCTACCCGTGTGTCAAGCCCCAGGGGCCTTAAAATGGTATTGAGGCAGAAAAAATAATCTTTTCCGGGAACAACAAGCAGGATATCGTGAACAGCAGAACAGGTTGCAAAGGGTTCAAGGGTATGTTGAAGAATTGGCCGGCCGGCCAGGTTTAGATACTGCTTTTTTTGTTCAGCTGACATTCGAACCCCTTTGCCGCCTGCAAGGATCAAAGCAGAGATCCTGTATTCCTGAAACCTGCAGGATTTATAAAGACAGGACATATAATTCACCTTGACACCTAATCTTAGTGCTTGAACGGAAACACGGGGTTTTTGTTCAGACACTATCTTAAATAGGACAATTCCCTGGGAAGAGGGACCCCTTTTCCCATGGAGTCCTCGGCATAATTGACAGCGGCAAGCACCTCAATATCGGCCAGGGCCCTGACATCCCCATGAAATTCAACCTCCTGGATATTCTCCTTTTTTATCTTGCCGCCGGCCCACTGTATATCAAGAACACTGGCTGCATCAAATCTGTCCCCTTTGACAACCATTTCCACTTCACCGCCATAGTGCTGAACAATTTTTGCCACAAGCAGGCTGGGTCTGCTGTGAAACCCCCTTTCCCGGGGAATCCCCACAACAATGGAAGAGCGGTCAATGTTCTCGTTTAAAATATCAACGGCAATGGCTTTACCATTGGAAAAGAAATGACGGACATAAAAAAGGCCGTAATTAACGGCGCGGTCCAGCAAAATATCGGGATCAATGATTTCGGATAAAGACTCACTAACGCTTTTGTATTTGCTCTTGTAGGACACATCGTGGAGGTGGCGTTCATAAAAATGAAGCAGCCTGCCCACAACCTGGAGAATATGAAAGGCAATGGAAAAATGGCTTCTAAGGGCTCTAAGCTTTGGCGTTCCTGTCTGAAAATCCCCGTGGACCACATAGGAATCAAAGGCGGACTGAAGATTATGCACCAGCATTTCAATCCGCCTTATGGCCACCTCATTGACGCTGTCAGGGACAAAGGTTCTTATGGTTCTGCTGTCATACCTTTCATAAAAGGAAAACTGATCGAAATCAGCAATAATCTCCAGAAATTCACTGGCAATCACCGTTAAATTCTTTTTCTGTCTTTCCCGGTTGTCAAAATCATCTATATTGTGCTCCAGCATCATCCCTGTGGATATACTGGGGAAAAACCGCCCGTCATAGCCGAACTTCGGAACATCTATGCCCAGATTTTCCGCTTCCCTGATAATCCCGGGGGCGGCCAGTCTGAGGGAATCCTGAATCATCATCAGTGTATCCCTGGATTCCAGTTCAAAGGTCCCCTTTTCCTTAAGATGATAAAATTCCAGACGGTTTACAATATGCTTCTGGGAATATCCGGCAAGGGAGAGATGCCGCACCGCTGCCGTCAATTCCCTGTAAAACACCCATTCGTAATTGTGTTTTGCACCGTGAAAATCAAGAAAATCCTCCAATAAATGGGACGCCGTGATTAATTTGGAATACAGTTTTTTACTCAACACAGAACATGAGGAATCCGTATCAACTATAAAACGGATGCACTTGAGGTATTCAAAAGAAAAAAGGTCCACCTTATGCTTAAAGGAGATTTCAGCGGCTGATGTCATATATAAAATTCGCCCTAATGGCCTCCCTTTTTATAAGAAACTTGAAACAAGATACAAGACGCGGTATAATTCAATTTTCATGATTTATTGTGGCCGCTCAGGCCATGGGGGGTATCTGGAACATAATTCAGCCATTACATCATATCCTGCTGGGTTTCTGAAATGGCCTGATTTATTTTTTCTGACAATTCTTCAGGAAGCCCTTCAATATCAACATTTAAAAAACCCCGTACAATGGTTGATACAGCCTCATCCTCATCAAGGCCCCTGGACATGAGGTACTCGATTTCATGCTTGTCGATTTTACCCACAGCTGCTTCATGGGACATTTCAACGTCCGGCGTATACCCTGAAAGTTCTGGTATGGCGTGGAGAAGACCGTCTTTGAGAATAAGCCCCTTGCACTCCAGATGTCCTTTCACACCTGGCACCTTTGCCTTGATATGCCCCCTGGAAATAATGGTGCCTCCGGCGGCAATGGCCCTGGAGATGATTTCAGTCCTGGCCCCTGTACCGTTAAGTTCCACAACAGATCCAATGTCCATGTATGTTCCCTGGCCTGCCACCAGTATACTGTTGAACAGTCCTGTGGCATCCTTTTCAAGCATGATGACAGGATTGGATTCAATATACCCCACGGGCTTCAGGGAAATATAATTGGAAATAAAAACCCCGCCTTCTTCCACATGGACTTTGGTTTTGGGCCGCACATCCACCCGTTCCCCCCAGTTGTGGATCATTGTATATTTTAACACAGCCCCTTTTTTAACATAAAACTCGGAAAGACCGATGTGAAGACCGGAACTGACATGGGAAGCAGTGGAGCACCCTGTAATGATATTAAGGGCTGAATCTTCTTCAGCAATGACGATATTATGAACATTCTGGGAAAATTTATCTTCTGCAATGTGAAGACAGGTCTGCACGGGCTTTTCTACTTTAATCCCTTTTTCCGCCCTGATAAAGAAACCGTCCAGCCTGTCGTTTTTCAATGGTCTGCCAATATCATCCATATCTGGATCAAGCAGTTTCCAGAAATAATCCCCAAGCCAGGGAAATTCCTCAAGGGCCCTGGAAACCGGCTGAAGGTCAACCCCTTTTATGGATTTTGAGCAGTGAATAAGAGAGGCATCCTTTTGAATAAAGGTGCCTGATCTTAAAAAATCCGATGTCTCTATACCCACCTTTACCAGCTCCTGAGCATCCTTTCTGGACATGCGGTCAAGTGTTTCAACATATTCATGGTTTTTTGCCTCTTTGGTATAGGCAGAAAAATTAATTTTTTTTTTATCTGGTTCTCTGTCTACACTGAACATCCAACACACTCCTCATATCCGTATTCTCTGATCCATTTCAAAATTTCCCTTGCATTCCGGGAACACCTGAGTTCGCCTTCGTAGAGAACCACCCCTTTATCTGCGGTAATATAATCAAGAATATGCCCGGTGTGGGTAATCACAAGTCCTGATTTTGTCTTCTCAAGGGGATGAAGCTGTCTGCAGGATGGAAACTTTTCGATGCCCCTGTTTAAAAGGGAATTGATGTTTCTGCCAAGCAGTGAAATAGACTCCAGATCCACCCCGGATGCGGGTTCATCCAGCAGGAGAAGGTCGGGCTGCTGGGCGGTAAGCTGAAGCAGTTCAGAACGTTTTATTTCCCCCCCGGACAGATTTTCATTGACGTCCCGTTCAAGGAAATCCTCGAATTTTAATTTTTTGGATATGGCATCCACATCGATTTTCCTCCCATTGGCGCAAATTTCAACCATACGCCGGGTGGAAAGACCGTTGATTGTGGGCGGACGCTGATAAAGAACGCCAATACCGCGCCTTACCCGTTCATAAACCGGAAGTTCTGTAATATCTTCTCCCTTGAACACGATTCTGCCCCGGGTGACCCTGTATCCGGAAAACCCCATAATGGTCATCATCAACGTTGTTTTTCCCGACCCGTTGGGACCGAACAGAATATGGGTTTCTCCATAGGGAATATGAAGATCAATGTTTCTTAAAATTTCCTGCCCGCCGACTTCTACTTTCAGCGACTCAATTTTCAACATAAAAACAATTCCTTTGTCTTTCCTGTAATTCGATCATCAAGTTTTTTGAATATCACCGCCCCCAGCGGTTGCCTGTCAGGAACGAGAACAACGCAGGCAACGGCTGGGGCCGGTGCTCGGTCCTTCCATCAAAACTTGATAACCGAGTGTAAAGCCGGAAAAAAAGGCCTGCACACCCTGTAAAAAGGGAACAGCCATGGGATAGAGGCCCACAAACGACAATAAAAAAAGGGATATATACGGCTGGATCAGCCCGTAAGCCGAATTCTGTTCCCGGTTACCAGTTACCCGGTATCCGGGCAACGATTATTCATCTGGGATGCACGTTGCCGTACACCTCATGCGACCTACCCGAAAGCTTGGGCGGGCAGCCCTCAATCACTTTCCTATTTGGTCTTGCACCGGACGGGGTTTACCAAGCTTTTCCAGTCACCTGGAAAACTGGTGCGCTCTTACCGCACCGTTTCACCCTTACCCGAAAAATTTTCCGGGCGGTCTGCTCTCTGCTGCACTTTCCTTCACGTCGCCGTGACTCCACGTTATGGAGCGTCCTGCCCTGCGGTGTTCGGACTTTCCTCGAAATCACAAAGGATTCCGCAATCGTTTAGTCTGGTCCAGCCGTATCATCACTGGATTCATCATAGTATAATATTCTATTACACTGGGGACATAAAATCAAGGTTTTCCCTTTCTGCACCTCAATATAAAGCTGGGGGGGAACATTCATAAAGCAGCCCCGGCATACCTCATCCCTGACCTCAACCACAGCCCTCCCCTCTCCTGTTTCTGAAATCTCAAGAAATTTCTGGAAAAGACCAGGGTCGAGGCGCTTTCCAATTTTTTCCCGCTGTGCTCTGTACTTTTCAAGGAGATTCCGGTCCTGTTCCCCGTTTTTTTCTATTTTTTCCTGACCTGACCGGATATTTTCTTTTAATTGTTCAAATTCAGCTTTTTTTTCCTTGACCAGGACTTCCCTGGCCTCTTTTTTCTCAAGCATCTCAAAATATGAATTTTCAAGCCCTTCCTTTCTCTTTATATTGTCATCAATTTCCCTTTGAAGGCTCTGATATTCCTTGTTGGTCCTAACATGCCTGAGATTTTCCCGGCTTTTAACCATTCTATCGTTAATCACCTGAATCTCTGCCTCCAGGTCACGGCACCCTGCACTGGTTTTTTTCAGCTCATCTTCATGGCCCTGCAGCATTTTTTCAGACGCTGCAAGGTCTTTTTCCAGTTCTGCTTTTTCCTGTTCTATCTTTTCCAGCACAGATTCAATTCGGACAATCTCAGTTTCGCTTTTCTGAAGTCTGACAAGAACAGACATTTCCTCTCTGGTTATATCCCGCATAAAAAATCCCCTGTAATATAATTGTCAGTGCAGCAAAAAACGCCCTGACTGCATTTAAACAGCAGTGAACGGATCTGTTTCCTTTTCAAACCCCTTTACGCTTAACTCAATCCCTGCCTGTGACGCTGCCCTGTCCAGACGTTCAACCATCAGGGCAATTGCTATATATTCAGAAGCAAAGTGACCCACATCGATCAGGAGCTTTCCAGCCTGTTCAATATCCCTTGCCTCATGATACTTTATATCTCCTGTGATAAAAACATCTGCATCTGATTTTAGAAAAGCAGATGTCAGAGAACCGCCGCTGCCCGTGCACACCACGGCTGACCTGGGGACAGCCTGTTTTTCTCCTGCTGTTCTTATCCCTGTACAGTTCAGCTTCTCTCCTATAAGCGCTGCCAGCTCGCCCAGGGGTAAGGGGTCTGACAGGTCACCCTGTCTGCCGATGCCTGCCATGCGCTCTGTTTCAGAAGGGCTGTGGGGAAGAAAAGGGTTTAAGGTTTTAAACCCGACAATACCTGCAAACAGATCATTAAGGCCGTTTTCTGCCTTGTCCAGATTGGTATGGGCCGACACAATGGATATCCTGTTATTGGCACAGGCCATTAGCGCCCTGCCCGGCATTTTATCAAACTCAATCTGTTTTACAGGCCTGATCATCAGGGGATGGTGGGTCAACACCACATTTGCTTCCCATAGGACAGCTGCCTGTATCACCTCCATGGAAGGATCAAGGGCCACAAAGACTTTGTCAGCCGGCCAGTTCACATCCCCTGCCTGAAGCCCTGAATTGTCCCAGTCTTCAGCCAGGGAAAAAGGTGCGATACCATCAACCAGATCAAGAATTGTTTTAGTTGTCACAAGCATTTATCCCCCCTTGAAACAAAAAAAGCGTGGTTTGCATCCACGCTTTTTTTATCTTTTCCAAATCCGCTTGTCTCCAGCAGGTTTGTATCTTATATAAAAAACAAAATTTGAAAATTTCATATACAAACTGAAAAATTCCATCATCAGATTAACAGCATTAACATAGTATCATTTTCAACGGGTAAAAACCATTCCCTGTGTCTTTATGGTGGGCCCACCTGGATTCGAACCAGGGACCGACCGGTTATGAGCCGGTGGCTCTGCCAAACTGAGCTATGGGCCCTGTCCCCACAAGCAAACTTTGAGATTATATATATTCTGGTAAAAATGTCAACGTTTAATTTTCAATAAAGCTCTTTAACTTCCGGCTCCGGGTGGGATGCCTTAATTTTCTCAATGCCTTGGCCTCGATCTGGCGGATTCTCTCCCGGGTGACTGTAAAATCCTTTCCCACCTCTTCCAGGGTATGATCTGCTTTTTCACCTATGCCAAACCGCATGCGCAGCACCTTTTCCTCCCTTGGCGTAAGGGTTGCCAGAACCTTTCTGGTCTGCTCGGCAAGGTTCAAATTAATGGCCGCATCCGAGGGCTGGGAAAATTTCTTGTCTTCGATGAAATCACCAAGATGGCTGTCCTCCTCCTCGCCTATGGGAGTTTCAAGGGAAATGGGCTCCCTGGCGATTTTCAGCACCCGCCTGACCTTGTCAAGGGGAATCTCCATCTTTTCTGCTATTTCTTCAGGAGAGGGCTCCTTGCCCATTTCCTGGACCAGGTATCTTGATGTTCTGATCAGCTTGTTAATGGTTTCAATCATGTGAACAGGAATGCGTATGGTACGTGCCTGGTCTGCAATGGCCCGGGTAATGGCCTGGCGGATCCACCAGGTGGCATAGGTGCTGAATTTGTACCCCCGCCTGTACTCAAACTTGTCAACCGCCTTCATCAGACCGATATTCCCTTCCTGAATCAGATCCAGGAACTGAAGTCCTCTGTTGGTATACTTCTTTGCTATACTGACCACCAGACGCAGATTCGCCCTGACCAGCTCGCTTTTTGCATTTTTAGCCCAGAAACGGCCCTTGTCTGCACCTTTGATAATTTTTTTCAGCGCAGTGGCATCCCCCTTGATTTCAGCTTTCTTCATCATGACCTGGTTGCTGATGGCTATGAGATCCTGGTGCAGTATTTCTGCTCTTTCCCGGGAAAGCTCACTTCGCTCAACAGCCCAGTCTATAAATTCGTCAGCATGATCAAGTTTTAACAGCATCTCATCTTTTCTGGCTTTGAACAGTTTAGCACATTCCTTAAAAAAAGCATCCATAGTATCAAACCAGTGAATATCTGCCCTGATCCGCTTCTCAATTTTTTTGGTGACACCGGTTTCAAAACGCCAGGTTTTCAGATGATGGTAGATTTTTTCATTATTGCTGCGTATGGCGGTCTGTATCTTCCTCTTTTCAGCTATTTCAAGATTGCCGCCCAGAAGTTTATCCCTTTTTTCCTGATTGTCGGCATGGAGTCTTTTTATGGCTGAGATATCCTCCATGAACTTTTCCACTTTTTCCGCTTCATCAACCAGTGCATATCCCTCATCCACATCCCTTAAAACGCTTTTTACCCTTAAACGGGGCTCCTTTCCACCATCCTGCTGCATTTCCATATTAACGCCCAGGTTTATAATGCTCTGAACTGCCACAGGGCTTGCCAGCATGGCCTTTAACACCTCATGCTCTCCAGCTTCTATTTTTTTGGCAATCTCGATTTCACCTTCACGGCTTAAAAGGGTTACCATGCCCATCTCCCGAAGGTACATCTTCACAGGGTCTGTAACCGTGCCAAACTCCATGTCTGCAGAGGCTTTCCGGGCCATGGAAGGTTTAAGCGCCGCGTCATCGCCTTTGCAGTGGTCTGCAGACCCATCGCTCCCGGTATGGACTGCCTTTTTTGCTGCCTGTATATGTTTTTCAGACTGTTCATTGTTGTCTTTCCCCGCCTTTTTCACCCCAGGCCCGACGTCCGCCTCTTCATTCTCCACAAGGGTGATGCCGAGGTCCTGAAACTTTACCATGATATCATCAATCTGATCAGAAGATTTTATATCATCAGATATGGCCTCATTAATTTCGGAATAGGAGAGACAACCCTGTTTTTTCCCCTTTGCAATCAGCTCTTTTAACCTTTCTTTGGAAACAGCTTCATTCTCCGTTGATTCAACCGATTCTGCTGCCATAAACTATGCCCCCCAAAGGCTTATTGTTTTTCATAACCATGTAATTTTCTGACCTCCATCTGCCGCCTGGCCAGCAGTTCCAATGAAAGTTTTAAATTACCCCCCTGTTCCGCTTTTCTTATTTTATCTGCCAGATTATTATCCGTTCTGCTCCTGATTTTTGCAATTCGATTCATTAAAGATACAGATTTTTCATATAAATTGTCTGCCCCGGGAACCTCCATCACAGCAATGCCTGCGATCAATTCCTGATCCCCGCTGTCCTCGGCACATGCCATGAGCTCGGCAACAAGCTCATGCCCGGCTTTATCCGACCTGGCTACACGTTTGCCAAGCTGTGCCAACCTGTCTGAATAAAAAAAATCCAGAATATGTCTCTCAATTATCTTTTTTCTGATCTCCGGGCATTGAAGCATCATGGAGATCATCTGCATTTCCCTTTTATCGGAATTCAGTCCGGTTATACTGTTTGCTCTGCCACTGTCCTCTGCTGCAGTATTTCCGGGCTGAAAACGTCTGACTTTTTCAAGCACTGCTGTTTCGTCAACACCGAGACGCTGGGATATGTCTCTTATATACAAAGATCTTGCCGCCCTGTCTTCTACCTCGGCAAGGCGCGGTGTGATTTCATCAATAATCTTAATTTTTCCTTCAATGGAAAGCCCGTGTTTTTCAACGGCCAATACCATAAGAAAGGGAATAACCCCCACGGCTTTTTCAGCAAGGGCTTCAAAGGCTTCTCTGCCGAACTCAGACACAAAGGCATCCGGGTCCATACCCCTGGGCAGCACAAGAATTCTGAGATCAACCCCGTGACGGGCAAATATACCCACACTGCGCCTGGCTGCATTTACCCCGGCAGCATCTGAATCAAACACCAGCACCATTTTCAGCGCATAGCCTTTGAGAATTCTCACATGCTCCTCTGTTAACGCAGTCCCAAGGGTTGCCACAGCATTTTTAATACCGTTCTGATACAGGGAAATAAAATCAAAATACCCCTCAACGATAAACACATGCTCCTGCTGCCGGCAAAAGGTCTTGGACTGATGAAGCCCGTAGAGGATCCTGCTTTTACTGTAAACAGGTGTTTCAGGAGAATTCAGGTATTTGGGCATGGCATCATCCATCACCCTTCCTCCAAACCCTGCCACCTGCATGTTTATATCAAAAATCGGAAAGATGATCCGGTTTCTGAAACGATCATAATATCCACTGCCCTGTTTTCTCGGCAAAACCAGTCCTGATGCCTCTGCCAGCTGTTTCCCTGTTTTTTCCTGCCGGAAAAAATCAACAAGACCATCCCAGGCATCTTTGGCAAACCCGATATGAAACAGATCTATGGTCTCCTGGCTGATTTTTCTTTGTCTGAGATATGCTCTGGCCAATTCGGCGCGGGTGCTGTGTTTCAATGTATTGGAAAAATAATCCATGACCCGGGCGTTGAGCCGGAAAAGGCCCTCCCTGAGCACCATCTTTTTTTTAACTTCAGGATTGACAGGTCCTGTTTCAATTTCAATGCTGTATTTCCTGGCAAGCATGGTAACGGCCTCGGGAAAGGAAATCCCATGGTGCTTCATCAAAAAGGTAATCACATTCCCGCCTGCACCGCAGCCAAAGCAGTAAAACATTTTCTTATGGGCACTTACGGAAAAAGAAGGGGTTTTTTCGTTGTGAAACGGGCATATACCAAAAAAATCCCTTCCTGATTTTTTTAATACAACCGATTCAGATATCACTTCAACAATATCTGCACGGTTTAAAATCTCCAGAATTTTATTTTCAGGAATAAACATATTCAGGGATCAGACTCCAAAAACAAAGTTAATATATTAAAATACCAAAAGAATAACTACTGGCATTTAATTGTCAATACTCTGCCTTTGCCATATCAAATTATAACCCTGCATAAAAAGTGATTTTGGGCTGTCAAAGACTGCCTTTTGAGGAAAGGACCGCTGTGATACCCGGGTCCAGAAAACAGGCCGCATTAAGTGCTCTGCCCGTTGCCTTGAAAATTGATTCGAGGATATGATGCTCATTTTCCCCGTATGCTGTATTGATATGAAGGTTCATACCGGCCTGCACGGCCAGTGCGCGAAAAAATTCCTTTGCCAGATACGCATCAAAGGGCCCCTGCACTCTGATGATTTCTGGAAGATGATACACAAGATAGGGACGATTGGACAAATCCACATTAACCTTTGAAAAAGCTTCATCCATGGGTACTTCACCGCAACCGTACCGGCTTATCCCTTTTCTGTCCCCCAGGGCTTCTGAAATTGCCCGGCCAAGGCCAAGACCTGTATCCTCAACCGTATGATGAAAATCAACCTCAATATCCCCGGACACCTCCAGGTAAAGATCAAAAAAACCGTGAACGCCGAACAGGGTAAGCATATGATCAAAAAAAGGAATCCGGGTGGTGACGTCTGTTTTGCCGGAACCGTCAAGGTTAATCTCTATCTGTACATCTGTCTCTTTTGTAACACGCTTCACCTGTGCTTTTCTTTCCATAAATGATTAACCTTGCAAATTTTTGAAGCCTATTATATATAATATATTTCTAAAAAAAATAAATTTCCGCGCTGAACACGGATTTTTTAATTATACATTCAATAATACAGGGATGTCAAATATTTTTTACTCACCTAAACAGGAAACACACTTGGAATATACTTTATGCGCTTATCATTAGAAGATACCTTTAAACTTGAAGGATCATACCATGACAAAATTATGTCACCGGAAATAACCATTGAAAATTTCAAAAAAAATGCAGCTTCAGCCGGCATTGATATTCTAAAAAACACCCGGAGAATTGACAACAACCGTCTGGGCATTCCTGTATACTTCAGTCTGTGCGGCCATGATGCCCGGCGGATAACCGGTACCAGAAAACAGATGGGCAAAGGGGTTAGTCCGGCCCTGGCTGAGGCCAGTGCGGTTATGGAACTGGCGGAAAGATTCAGTATATATTCATTTATGAACAGCTCAAAAAATTTTATACACGGCACCTATGACACGGTTAAACAAAATGCGCTTCCCTTTTCTCTGATCGCACAATCCGTGAATGAACCTGAAGACAGTGACATGGCGCTTCTTGAAACCATTTTTTCAACACTTCCCTTTAAATGGACTACAGGATACAATGTGTCAAGAAACCAGGAAATGCTTGTCCCCATGGACTGGTTTTTCATGATAAACGCGTTTAACGGATCTTCAGCCGGAAACTGCAATGAAGAAGCCATCTGCCAGGGGGCCTGCGAAATTGTGGAGCGGCATGTATCGGCCTTAATCGACGGGAAAAGACAGGCCCCCCCGTTTATTGATCCCTTGTCCATCACCCATCCGGTCACCAAAGCTCTGGTTGATAAATTCACTCAGGCCGGCATCAAGCTCTTTATTAATGATTTTACCCTGGACATGGGAATTCCCAGCATTGGTGTACTTGCCTATGACCCGTACACCTTTCCCCATACCAGTGAAATCGTCTGGACCGCAGGCACAGGGACCAGCCCTGATGCTGCACTGAACCGGGCCTTGACGGAAACGGCCCAGCTGGGCGGAGACTTTAATACAGGGTCAAACTACATGGCCAGCGGGCTTTCAAAATTTAAAACCCTTGAAGAGGCGGGTTTTATCATCAATGCTGAAAAAAACAACACCACGTTTTCCCGTTTAGGCAGCATGCCTGATATTTCAACTCCCAATATAAAAGAAGAAATCAGCGCCATCACCCGGGCCCTGACCAAAAAAAGCATGGAAATGCTCACCATCCAAACCACCCATCCAGATCTTTCAATGCCAGCCTTCTACACCATGATTCCCGGTACAGCCTTCCGGGAAAGGGCAGAAAACAGCAGTGTGGCCATGTTTGCCGCAAAACATATCTGTGAAACCCTTCCCCCCCCCCGGGCCCTTGAAGAACTTGAAAAAATAGATCAGATTCTGCCGGACAGGTATTATATAAAATTTTATCTGGGCATGTGCCGCCTGAACATGGAAGAACCTGAAAAAGCCCTCACCTGCCTTGAAACTGCCATGGATCTTGACCCGTCAGACCAGGATATGGCAAGCATATGCTCCTATGCCGGCGTCTGCCTCAAGGAAACCGGGGCCTATGAAAAAGCCCTTGAAGTGCTTGAAAAAGGAATTGCAGCCGACAGGGACAGGGAGGATATCTACAACCTCATGGGGTTCTGCTGCTTTATGCTAAAAAAGCATAAGGAATCCATTGCCTGTTTTGAAAAGGTGCTGACCCTGAATCCAGGTTCAGCCATTGATCATGCCAGCATTGCCTCCAACTACAGGGAACTTGGCAACAGCGAAAAAGCAGTTCAATACTATGAAACAGCCCTTGACCTGGACCCGGGCCTTGACTTTGCCCGGGAAAATCTGGAAAAGCTCAAAACAAAATCATAATTTCACAATCCCCAAGGGTATAAGATCTCTTACGGGGCAGAGGACCTGTTTTCCAGGTCATTTTCTCTTTGTTCCTTTAATTTCTCTTCCCGTAAGATCCCGTCCCGCCGGAGATTGTGGATAAGCTTTTGTCTTTCACAATCCTTTTCATTTTCACAAATCTGCTTTAAATACAAAAGATTTTTCTGAATGGCCATGTCGTAAAGGTCTTTGTCTATCCCCCAGCGTTTTTTAAAATAAAAACGCATATTTGAAGCAATATTTTCATAATTGTCCTTTAAACGCCGGTTAACCACATTGTCATAAAACGCCCGGGTTTTGAACAAAAGCTGGGCTTCTGATTCATATACGGATATGCCGGCCTCTTCAAACTCCTGATACAGCAGGAACAATTTTTCAAGATAGGACCGCTCAGCCATCTGGGCCAGCAGGTCTGCAGACCCAACAATTTTCCCGAGAATTTCAACGTCCCTGGAAGAAAAGGGAATTTCCTTTGTATCCAGATTTAAATTGGTGGTTTTAATCATATGACTGCAATTTATAATTTTACCGGCAGAAACCCCTTTTTTTGATAAATATTCCTGCATAAATGCGGCACTTCTTTCCTCATGGCCCAGGGTGTGCTTTGCTCCGGTCCCCTCAAGATCATCCTGGGTCTGAATAAGACCTGAATCATGAAACAGAGCGGCCAGAAGTCCTGTCAGGATATTGTCATGATCAAACACAAACCTGTTTTGCATGCAGCCGCAGATGAGACGTGCCGTGGTCAGGGCAACCATTATGGTGTGATCCAGATCATGGTACCGGGTGTTGGAGGCCCTGTATCCGGGGTAATCCCCGTTAAAAAGCCGGACAATATCCTGAAAGGCTGACGTAAAATCATCAACTATTTTGTCCGCACCAAGGAGGTGAATTATGTCAGAGATTTCTTTAAATCCGGATTCTAAATCCTGCTTATTGATCAAATCGCTGTATTTCTGATACCCCATACATGATTTCTCCCTTAAACAAAAAGGCTGCATCCCTTAAAAAAAGACCTGGTCAATTTTTGTATTTTTCCTGAATTGCCCTGATGACGGGTACAATTCTGAAAAAAACGCTTACAAGCTCAGGATCAAAATGTTTTCCTGATTCAGATTCAATAATGTCAAACACTCTTTCCTCGGACCAGGCAGTTTTATATGACCGTTTTGAAATCAGTGCATCGTAGACATCCGCCAGCGCAACGATCCTGGCATAAAATGGAATATCTCTGCCCTTTAAGGGTTTCCCGGTTGTAATCTCCGGGCGTGTTAAATCAGAAAAGTTACCGGGATACCCGGTACCGTCCCATTTTTCATGGTGATGCAGGGCAATGTCACAGCTAACCTTATCAAAGGAAGAGGTATCATTGATAAACAGCTGGCCGCCGTATACGGTATGCAGTTTCATAACTTCAAATTCATCCCTGGTCAACCGGCCCGGTTTTTTCAGAATATGATCAGGAATCCCGATTTTTCCCACATCATGAAGCATTGCCGCCAGACGGATCTCATCCCTGCTTTTTCTCATCTCCTTGAAGTCCACATGGTTTTTAACAGCCCATTCCTGGAAAATTTCTGCTGAAAAAGCCCCCACTCTCTGAACATGGGCCCCGGTTTCAGAGGGATCCCTGAGTTCTGCCATTTTTACCATCCTCAGAATCAATTCACGGTTCATTAAGCCGCGCTCAATGGCCACTGCGGCATTATTGGAAAACAGGGGCAGGTAATCCTGAATCTCCGGTGAAAATCCCACAATATCCCCATCTGCATCCCTGGCATTGATCAGCTGCATCACCCCCACCAGATTGTTCTGAAGGGTGGTTAAGGGCAGGGTCAGCATGGAAACGGTTTTATAGCCTGATTTTCTGTCATAATCCGGATTAAACGAGTAGGGGCGGTCTTCAGAAATGTCATAGGCATTATCAATAACAAGTTTTTCCCTGTTCAGGGCCACATATCCCACAATGGATGTTTCATCAATGGGCACTGAAAAATCAACATAAATGGCCTCACGTCCCTGATCTTCCATGAAAAGGGTATCATTGTGAACATAACCAAACCGCAGCCTGTCTTTTTCAGCAATAAATATAGAGCCGGCATCAGCTGAAGAAAACCGTCTTGCCTTATAGAGGATCTGGTCAAGAATGGAATCAACATCTTTGAGGTGATTTATTTTTTCAATGGTTTCAAGCACAGTGCCTATGATCTCGTTATTGAATGTATTTATTTTCTGAACCATTTCTGTGCATCCTTAATTTTTTTTTATGAAAGCCATCAGTACTCAGCTAACAGCTAACAGCTAACAGCTAACAGCTAACGGCTAAAACTCGGTTATCAAGTTTTTATGGAAGGACCGAGCGCCGCCCCCAGCGGTTGCCTGTCAGAGATACACGCCCTTCCTGTGCCCCAAAGATGCATTCAGCGCAGTTCCTTTTATAACCTTGATGCCATGTAATCCACCCCGTTTTTAAAAATCTGCCTTCCGCTGGTGACATAGGATTCCATAGGAATTCCCTGTTTTTTCAGACTGTCTTTATGCCTGATCCAGTCCGGATGGTTGGTAAAATCAGTAAAGGCCTCAGGATGGGGCATAAGGCCGAAAACTCTTCCGCTGGGATCGCAGATACCGGCAATATCATCAATGGAGCCGTTGGGATTTAAAGGAAATCTTCCTGAAGCAGGCCTGCCCGTTTCATCAGCATACCTTAATACAATCTGCCTGTTTAAGGCGAGTTGTTCCATAATATCAGGGCCTGCAACAAATTTTCCCTCACCATGGCGCACCGGCAGATCCAGACGATCAAGTCCTTTTGTAAACACGCAGGGACTTTGTGCATCTGTTTTAAGATTCACCCACTGGTCTCTGAAATTTCCGCAGTCATTCCAGGTCAGAGCCACTGTCCGTTCCTGGTACCTGCCCTCAAGTCCAGGAAGCAGCCCGAGATTAACCAGGGTCTGAAACCCGTTGCATATACCAATGACCAGATTGCCCCTGTCAATAAAGGAAAGAAGCCTTTGTCCCATGTGATTTTTCAATTTCAGCGCCTGAAGCACCCCGGCCCCGTGGTCATCTCCCCAGCTGAACCCCCCGCCAAAGGCAAGAATGTGAAAGTCTTCAAGCTTTTTTTCCCCGCGGATCAGGGCGTTGATATGCACCCTTTCAGCAGATGCCCCGGCAAGTTCAAAGGCATGGGCGGTTTCCATGTCACAGTTTAATCCAAATCCCGTCAGTACAAGGGCTTTAACTCTTTTTTTCATACCATATCCCCCAAAGGCTTTGAAAAAGCGCTTTCAAGCGTTTCAATGGGAATATCTGCCAGCTCTTCCCTGTTAAGCCCTTTAATCTTCATATTTGCATGTTCATCCGTGAGTTTTCCTGCCCGGGAACAGGGCACCCCCTTGAATAATTTCTCAAACAATGCCTGGTTTTCCGGTATAATACTGACAATAAACCGTCCGGCAGATTCAGAAAACAAAATCCCGGCATTGTCCAGCGGCCCCCGGCTGTCATCTGCCGGCACTTTGGACAGATCCATTTCCAGCCCAAGGCCGCCTGCCATGGCAGTCAGTGCAAGATGAACACCAAGACCGCCTCTGGCCACAGCATGGGCTGACGCCACGATTTCCATATCAATGGCCTTTTCAAGGATTTTATACATCACCTTAAATGAATTAAAACCAACTTCTGGGACATTCAGGCCGGTTTTTCCAAGAAGGTCATAGTATTCAGACCCGCCCAGCTCATTTCCGGTAAGCCCCAGGATATAGACAAGATCTCTGGAATGCACAGGTGCCATGGAAATGCATTTTGCCACATCATCAATCACTGAGGTGGCGGAAAACTGAACCGTTTCCAGAGCCGAAATTTTAATGGATTCACCGTATTTCCCTGGCAGGTGGCCGTCGACGTACATGGAGTCCTTGCCGGAAAGAAGGGGAATCTCATAGGCCAGACAGGCCGCCTTCAATGCCCTGCACGCCCTTACCAGCTGGGCTGCCTTGAATTTGCCGTCGGGATTTTTCACCCTGTCAAATTGTATGTCAGGCCAGCAGAAATTATCCACACCGCCGATAGTATCCAGACGTCCCCCCACTGATAGAATGCGGCGGACTGCTTCATCTATGGTGCATGTCATCATGTGAAAGGCATCGATCTTTGAATACCAGGGCAGAAGCGCCTGGGAAAAGGCCAGACCCTTCCGGGAATCAAGCACCGGCCGTATTACCGAGGCATTGGATGGAATATTTCTGTGTACACCCACAAGGGGCTTGATCACGCTACCCCCCTGAACCTCGTGATCGTATTGTCTTATAATCCATTCCTTTGAACAGATATTGGGCCGGGAGAGCATGTCACATAAAAGCCCATGAAAATCTCTAACAGGCCCCAGAACCGGTTCAGTCAATCCCCTGAGCTCAGGGGACAGCCAGGTGGCATCAAACTCCCAGTCTGGAAAGCCCTTGTCCATGAGATCCATATCCACACAGGCACAGATCTGTTTGTTGTACATAATGCAGAGCTTGCCCGTATCTGTATATTTTCCAATGACCGTGCTTTCAACCTCGTGCTTTTCTGAAAGAGCCATGAACCGGTCAATATCCTCGGGTTTCACAGACAACGTCATTCTCTCCTGGGACTCGGATATCCATATTTCCCACATGTCAAGGCCTTCATACTTTAAAGGCACCCTGTCCAGCCACACCTCGCACCCGTTACTTATCAGAGCGGATTCGCCCACGGAAGAGGAAAGCCCTCCCCCGCCGTTATCTGTAATAAACTGATAAAGCCCTTCATCCCTTGCCTCAAGGAGAAAATCATGCATTTTTTTCTGGGTATAGGGGTCACCGATCTGAACATGACCGGCAGGGGTATGAGCCGAATAACTCTCTGAAGAGGCAGTAACCCCGTGAATGCCGTCCTTTCCTACCCTGCCGCCGCTCATCACAATGAATTCCCCGGGAGACGCTTCTTTTTTATGGCTTAAATCTCCCTTGATTTTGGATGGCATAATTCCCAGCGCCGTAACAAACACCAGACTCTTGCCCATGTATCCGGGATGAAAAAGGGTCTGACCAAATGTGGTGGGTACGCCGCTTTTATTACCGCCGTCCCGGACCCCCTCAACCACACCGTCAAGAAGCCTTCGGGGATGCAGGGGCGGCTTTAACGGACCTTTATAATTAATATCTCCCACACAGAAGCCAAAACTGCCCATGATAAGCCGTGAGCCCAGGCCTGTTCCCATGGGGTCTCGATACACGCCCACAATGCCGGTAATGGCACCGCCGTAGGCCTCCATATTGGAAGGGGAATTATGGGTCTCCCCTGTAATTACATAATTATAGGCTTCATCAAATCTGCCGATTCCAGCATTGTCCCAGAGCACAGAAACCACCCAGGGTTTTTTTTCCTTAAGGGCAAGGGTGGGTTCCTGTATAAAGGTTTTAAACAGGCTGTTTTCAACGGATCTTTCCTGGGCTGCCACATCATGATACCTGAAAATTCCCCTGAATGTATTATGGTTGCAATGGTCGCTTCTGGCCTGGGATATATACTCCAGTTCCACATCTGTTGGATCACACAGGCCAACCTTTTTTCTATCGGCCAGAACGTTTCTGTCCAGAAAATACGCCCGTATCACCGGTATATCACTGGGATTCAGGGCAAGATTTCTCTGGTCACTGATCTGTTTCAATTCTTCATTGGAGGCAATACTGATGGTCTTAAACTCAGGGTCATGGTTGATCACCACCCGGGCTGCTGTGGACCCGGCCCCGGTTTGCCTGTCCCAGTCCTCTTTTGACATCACCCGCCACTGCTGGATAATTGGGTTGGACAAAAGCTCGGTTGCCAGTTTTTCAATATCCGGCTGGTTTAGATGGGCCCCTTTTATGCAGTACCGCTTTGAGGTATACACCCCCTCCTCTGCTTTGAATTTGCGGCCCAGAAGATCTTCAATGGCTTCTACGGCAGTGCTGGCTGGATTGTCTTTGACCCCGGGACGCAGCCCAATCCACAGGCACCAGTCAAAATCAATGTCAAGGGGAGTCAGGGAAGATATATGAATCACCGGATTGGTCAGAATTTCATCTTTTATACGTTCCAGGTCGTGTAACTCAAAATCAGCTTCAATGGTTACAAGGTTTACACTGCGTACATCTGAAGTCTTAATATTAAAATATTCAAACGCCTTTTTTCTAAGGCTTTCTGCTTCTGCATCAACCAGTTCAGGCTGTAATGCCACCTCTATGCAGGAGATCATGTTACCCCCCTTTAACTATCCTGATAATGTCATTATAAAAAACAAAGACCATCAGGGCAACAAGGAGTGCCATGCCGAACTGATTGGCCTTTTCCCGGAATTTGCGGCTGGCGGCCCGGCCCCGGACAGCTTCTATGGTGAAAAAAAGCAGATGCCCCCCGTCCAGAACAGGAACAGGAAAAAGGTTGATGATGCCAAGGTTGATACTTAACATGGCAATAAAAAAGGCAAAATTCGCCATCCCTGCCTCTGCCTGCTCCCCTGCCATCTGGGCAATCATGATGGGACCGCCCATGTTTTCAGATGAGACTGCACCGCTGATCATTTTTACAACGGATAATATGGTCAGCTCAACAATCTCCCATGTTTTTCTGCACCCTTCATACAGCGCCTGAAACGGATTCAGGGGTTTTTGAACCATGTCACCAGATGCTGAAATACCGATCATATACCTGTCAATGGTTTCACCGAAAATATTTTTAACCGCTCTGGCCTCGGGCAGCAGTTCAACCCCAAAGGACTCATAATTGCGGGAAATAAGGATTTCCACAGGTTCCCCTGTGCCGCTGCTGATAATGTTCACCATATCATCCCAGGAATCAACCGAAACATTGTTTATCGCCTTGATTTCGTCTCCTTCCTGAATACCGGCCTTCATGGCAGGAGAATTTTCTCCCACACTGCCCACCACAGGTTTAATGATGTACAGACCTGAAATCTGGAAGATCACATAAAAAATAAGAATGGCCAGCAGAAAATTAAACAAAGGACCCGCCGCAACAATAAGCATTTTCTGGTATAATTTTTTATGATCAAAGGATATTTCTTTGTCTGATTCCCTTACCGGAACCCCGGGGTCCTCTCCGACCATTTTCACATATCCGCCCAGAGGAATAAGGGAAAGACAATACTCGGTAATCCCTTTTCTGAATCTGTAAATTTTCGGACCAAACCCCAGGGAAAAGGTTTCAACGCCCACTTTGAAAAAACGGGCGGCCAGAAAATGTCCCAGCTCATGAAAAAAGATCAGAACACCTAAAACAACGATAAATGCTAAAATTGAATGCCCCATTGTACCACCTTAAGGGTTGATATGTGAATGCTTCTGGATAGTAAACAAATTGCTCTGATATTGAAATATTAAGAATTAATTTAAATGTTTGATTTCCAGCTCAGCCCTCTGCCTGGCCCAGGCATCTGCTGCCAGAATATCTGAAATATCCGGAACAAAAATACAATCATGAACCGCCATACAATGCTCGACAACCCGGAAAATACCGGGAAAATCCAGCCTGTATTCAAGGAAGGCGTTTACAGCGACTTCATTTGCCGCATTCATGACCGCAGGCAGGGTACCGCCACAGGCACAGGCATCATAGGCAAAACCAAGGGAAGGGAATTTTTTTAAATCCGGCTTTTCAAAACTCAGATTCCTGATGGCTGCGAAATCAGGGTATTCAATTCCCAGTCTGATCCGGTCCGGCCAGGTAAACGCATAGGAAATAGCGCCTTTCATATCAGGAATCCCCATCTGGGCCATTATGGCTCCGTCTCTGAATCCCACCATGGAGTGCACAATGCTCTGGGGGTGGACAAGCACCTCTATGTCTTCTGCTGGAACACCAAACAGGTGAACTGCTTCGATGATTTCAAGCCCCTTGTTCATAAGGGTTGCCGAATCTATGGTGATTTTGCTGCCCATGGTCCAGGTGGGATGATTCAAGGCATGTTCCGGCTGAACTGCGTTAAATCTGTCCTCAGGAAAATTCCTGAAGGGACCGCCTGATGCGGTCAAAAAAATCTTTTTAAATGCTTTGTGCGGGCTGGCTTCAAGACATTGAAAAATGGCGCTGTGCTCGCTGTCCACAGGAAGAATTCTGACCTTTTTTTCTGCAGCCCTTTCCATCACCAGGCGCCCGGCCATCACCAGGGTTTCCTTGTTGGCCAGGGCGATCCTCTTGCCTGCATCAATGGCGGCAAGGGCAGGCTTCAGTCCGGCAGCCCCCACCATTGCAAGAAGGACAATATCAGCCGGTTCATGGGAGGCTGCCCGCTGATATCCGGATTCTCCGAAAATCACAGCGGTTTTACGGCTGTCTATCCCCTGGCCGGCCATCATGGATGTCAACCGCTTCGCATGGTGTTCATCCCTGACAACGGCAATGTCAGGGGTAAAGATCCTGATTTGCTCAAGGAGAAGATCAAGGCTCGTGGCAGCAGCCAGGGCCACCACATCAAACAGATCAGGGTGCATGGCTGCCACTTCAAGTGCGTTTTTTCCTATTGAGCCTGTGGACCCAAGTATTGACAGACGTTTCATAGAATAAACACCTTGAATCCATAGGCAATCGGAACAGCAAACAGCAGCCCGTCCAGCCTGTCCAGAAGGCCGCCGTGACCGGGCAGAATTTTTCCGGAATCCTTTATACTGCAGGACCGTTTCATTGCCGATTCAAAAAGATCCCCTGTCTGGCCTGCTGCGGCTGCAGTTAAAGCAAAAACAGCTGCCGTGAAAAATGATATGTCCGGTAAAAACAAAAGACTGAAAATAACGCCTGAAACCACAGCAGCCCCAAGACCGCCCAGGGCGCCTTCCACGGTTTTTTTGGGACTGACCCGGGGCGCCAGAAAATGTCTGCCGAAATTTCTGCCGACATAAAAGGCGCCGGTATCGCTGACCCCAATGATAATCCAGAGCCATAAGACAAAGAGCGCGCCGTTTTCAGAGTTCCTCAACAATACCAGCAGGGCCAGAACCAGGGGGATGTAAACCAGGGCCTGCACCTGTCTGGCCGATGCATCTATGGTGCATTTATCCCCGGAAAAATCAGCAAGCACCAGAACAGAAAGGAAAAGCGTATTACAGGCCAGCAGGACCAGGAGAAGGTCAGGATACCCATAATGGGCCCCGGCCACCAAGGCAAGGGAGGTTATCTGGGCTGATATTTTAATTTTCAGGGGAATCTGATCTGAAACAGAAACAATTGAAAAGTATTCCAGAAGACATAATGCCGCTGCTGCTGCCATGAAGAGGGTAAAGAGGAGCTGTGATCCTTTTAAAACGATCAGAAAAAGAAAAACAATTAAAACCAGAGCGGTTATCCATCGTTTGATGAGCATAAAATCCTGCCAAACCTGCGGTCGCGGGTCTGGTATTCCTTTAAAATATCAATGAACTCATTTTTGGTAAAATCAGGCCACAGGGTTTCTGTAAAAAAAATTTCAGCATATGCCGCCTGCCACAACAGAAAATTACTCAGCCGCATTTCACCGCTGGTGCGGATCAAAATATCAGGATCAGGCATTCCTTTTGTGTACAAATGATCGGATAGATCTTTTTCACAAATCTTTTCCGGCATCAGCCTGCCATTAGAGATATCTTTTGCCAGCCGGATTGCCGCCCGGGTAATTTCCTCCCGGCCACCGTAACTCAAGGCCAGATTCACAGCCAGCCGGGTGTTATGCCTTGTCTCGTCTATGGTGATGTCCAGTTCTTTTCTGACATCCTCTGGAAGCCGCTCTTTCTGCCCGATAACATCAAGCCGGATATTTTTCTCTATAAACTCAGCTCGTTCCGACACAGAAAATTTCTTGAGAAGGCGCATAAGTGCGCTTACTTCCGTTTGCGGCCTGTCCCAGTTTTCCGTGGAAAAGACGTAGAGGGTCAGGTACTCAATTCCAATTTCACAGCAGGCATTGACAATGGCCCGCACTGCATCGACCCCTTTTTCATGCCCCCTGATGCGGTTCATCATTTTTTTTTTGGCCCACCTGCCATTGCCGTCCATGATAACAGCAACATGCCTGGGCAGACTGTCAGAATTAAAACTCAAGGATTTCCTTTTCTTTGGTGGCAAAGATGTAATCTATTTTTTTTATATGCTCATCTGTGACTTCCTGAACAGTCTTTTGTGCCTTGAAATTTTCATCCTCGGAAATATCTCCGTCCTTCTGCAGTTTTTTTAAATCATCATTGGCATCCCTGCGGATATTTCTTACAGCAATCTTATAATCCTCACAGGTTTGATTCACGCTCTTGACAATTTCTTTTCTTCTTTCCTCGGTAAGGGGAGGGATTGAAATTCTTATAATCTTACCGTCATTTGACGGTGTCAGGCCGAGATTTGCCTTTAAAATGGCTTTTTCTACATTTTTCAGAACGGTAACATCCCAGGGTTGAACAGTAATCAGTCTACTTTCCGGTACAGCAAGGGATGCCATCTGATTCAACGGGGTTGCTGTGCCGTAATAATCGACCTTTACACCGTCAAGCATGGAAAGGGATGCCCTTCCCGTGCGGACCCTGACCATTTCTCTTTCAAGGGAATCCAGGGACTTTGCCATTTTTTCTTTTGTTTCCTGGAATACTGTATCTATCATAAGTTCACCCTTTTGCTGTTACCCGATGATCAGTGAGTTATGCCTGGTTTCCCGAGATAGGGGACAGGTAAATGTAAAAACAGGATCATCAAGTGTTATTAATTGCCTTTTCTCTCTTAATCATTATATATGCGCGTCCCCACCTCTTCTCCGCAGACGGCGCGGCAAATATTGTCCGGGGTATGAAGATCAAAGACCTGAAGGGGCAGATTATTGTCCATGGCCAGGGAAATCGCTGTCATATCCATTACATGCAGCTGTTTTTCCAGCACTTCCATGTAGGTAATGCGCTGTATAAATCTGGCGTCACTGTCCAGGGCAGGGTCCTTGTCATAAAGACCCTTTACCTGGGTCGCCTTGAACAGAATCTGAGCATTGATTTCCTGGGCCCGGAGCACAGCCGCAGTATCCGTGGTAAAATACGGGTTGCCCGTACCTGCCGCAAAAATAACGCTGCGGCCTTTTTCCATGTGACGTTCAGCCTTTTTGGGAATAAAGGGTTCTGCTATTTTATTCATGGCCAGGGCAGACTGAACCCGTGTGGGAACGCCGCACTTTTCCAGCGCGTCGGAAAGGGCAAGGCTGTTGATTACCGTTGCCAGCATTCCCATATTGTCTGCTGAAGTGCGGTCCATGCCGGCTGAACTGCCTGCGACCCCCCTGAATATATTACCGCCGCCCACCACCATGGATACCTGAACACCCAGCTTGTGAACCTTGGCAACTTCTGCGGCAACATACTTGATCATTGCCGGTTTTATGCCAAAGCCCTGGTCACCCATAAGGGCTTCTCCACTGAGCTTGATAAGAATCCTGTCAAACTGCGGCTTTTTATCCACCAAATCATTCTCCCAGCTGAAAGCGTGCAAACCGTTTCACATGAATATTTTCACCGATTTTGGCTATGGCCTCGGTTGTAACGTCTGCTACACTTTTTTTTGGATCCTTTATATACGCCTGGCTCATCAGGCAGGATTCCTTGAAAAATTTCTGGACCTGACCTTCCACTATGGTGTCAATGATCTTTTCCGGTTTTCCCTGCTCCAGGGCCTGGGCCCGGTAAATCTCACGCTCCCTGTTCACCAGCTCCTCGGGAATATCCTCAGCCACGAGCCCTGCTGGATTGGCAGCGGCGATATGCATGGCGATATTCTTGGCAAAATCCCGGAAATCATCGGTTTTGGCAACAAAATCCGACTCGCAGTTGATCTCAACCAGAACGCCGAGTTTGTCTCCTGTGTGGATATAGGAATAGATAATACCTTCAGAAGTTGCCCGTCCAGCTCGTTTCTGGGCTTTGGCAAGCCCTTTTGTCCTTAAAAAATCAAGGGCTTTATTCGCGTCACCATCGTTTTCAACCAACGCCTTTTTGCAATCCATCATTCCAGATCCAGTCTTTTCGCGAAGTTCCTTGACCATCGCTGCTGTAATTTCAGCCATTTTTCTAGCTCCTTATATCTTCATGTCCAGCAAGCAGGCAAACCAGGAAACCCGCAAACCGGCTGCTGGAAGTACCCTGCCTTAAGGTTTTATTTAATTTACTAAGCTTGAGTTTCTGCTTTTACTTCAGTTTCAGATTCTGTTTCCAGAGCAGCTGTTTTTCTTTTGATCTTTTCAACCACAGGACCGTCTGTCCCATCGGAAATAATTGTTCTTTCCACATCTTTCAGGGCGTTATCCTCAGATGGAGCTTCATCTTTGTCCTTGTCGGCCTGCATTTTTTCCTGATACCTTTCATTGCCCTCTATACAAGCATCTGCAATTTTAGAGGCAAACAGACGGATCGATCTTATGGCATCGTCATTTCCAGGAATAATATAATCAATATCATCCGGGTCACAATTTGTATCAACCACAGCCACAATGGGAATACCCAGTTTTTTGCCCTCTTTAACTGCAATGGACTCATTTTTGGGATCGATTATAAAAATTGCCCCGGGAAGGGACTTCATGGTGCTGATACCGCCGATATCATTGACAAGTTTCTGCTTTTCCTTGCCCATCATTACCCTTTCCTTTTTGGGGTAGTTCTCGATGGTACCGTCATTTTCTATGGCGTTCAGGTATTCCAGCCGCTGAATATTTTTCCTGATGGTCTGAAAATTGGTCAGCATGCCTCCAAGCCATCTGTTCTCGACATAAAAGGCTTCAGCCCGGTTGGCCTCTTCATAGATACTTTCCCTTGCCTGTTTTTTTGTTCCGACAAAAAGAACACTCTTTCCCTGGGCAGTGGTATCAACTATGAAATCATAGGCATTCTTGAACATTTTCACTGTCTGCTGAAGATCCACAATATAAATACCGTTGCGTGCGCCGAAAATGTATCGCTTCATCTTTGGATTCCAGCGTCTGGTCTGATGCCCGAAATGGACACCTGCCTCTAAAAGCTCCCTCATGGTTACATATGCCATACTTCGTTTTCCATCCCTTTTTTAATGGTTTTTTTCCACCACACCTGTCCCCTCCAAAACCAACTTTTAAAAAAGCACCTGGCTTAAGATCAAGGTGTGTGCGTCGGTTCTTCTCTAATACCGTGCAAAAACAGCACAGCAAAGAAAACAAAATCCTGAAACATATATCAAAGTCTGTCTGTATTGGCAATTATTTTTTTACTAATTTTGCCACCCTGTTATGTCCTGAAAGATCTTTAATATAAATCACAGGCTCATATTTAAGGGTTTTTTCTGCCAGTTCTTCCACCCTTTTTTTTTGATCAAATCCTGTTTCCAGAAGAAGCACCCCCTTTGACCTGAGATAAAAACAGGCTGTTTCAATAATTTTTCTGATACAGCAGAGGCCGTCCGCCCCTCCGTCAAGGGCAAGTCTTGGCTCATAAAGCCGGATTTCAGGTTCAAGCTGATCAATGGCGGTGGAGGGAATATACGGGGGATTTGAAACAATCAGATCAAAATACGGTATTTTTTTAAAACAGGAAAACCATGATCCGGTTGCCAGGGCCAGCATTCCCTTTTTTATTTCGTTTTTTCCATTTTCAGCGGCCAGTGCAGCCGCCTTTTGAGAAATATCAACCCCAAAACAGGTGCAGTTGAATCCGGCTCTGGCAATGGAAAGAATAACTGCGCCGGACCCTACCCCCAGCTCAAGCACGTTCTGGTTTCCTGACGGGTTAAGCTGGGCAATTGCCGTTTCAACCAGGGCCTCAGTATCCGGCCGGGGGATTAAAACATCGGAGCTGACAGTGTAGTCGGAGAGATAAAATCCCTTTCTGCCCGTTATATACGCCACAGGCTCTTTTTTGATCCGCCGTTGTATCAGTGTCTTATACAGGGCCAGCTCATCGGACTGCAGGGGTCGGTCATGCTGAAGATAAAGATCCAGCCGCCTTAATCCCAGGGCATGACCCAAAAGCATTTCTGCTGCCAGCCGGCTGCTCTCTATATTCCGGGATTTAAAATAATCAGCTGTCCAGGATAGAATTTTCTGAATTGTCCAGGCCGGGCCTTCAGATGCCATCTGTCTAATCTGCCGCCTTCAAGGCTCTGGCCTGGCTGTCGGTTTTCAGTTCATCAATAATACTTTGAATGTCACCTTCCATGATACTGTCAAGCCTGTAAAGGGTCAAATTGATCCTGTGATCTGTCATGCGGCCCTGGGGGAAATTATAGGTTCGGATTCTTCCGCTTCTGTCCCCGGACCCCACCTGATCCTTACGCTGGGCAGCCCGCCTGGCATCCTGCTCCTTGACCATGGCATCCAGAATACGGGCCTTTAAAACCCGCATGGCCTTGAGTTTGTTTTTGATCTGGGATTTCTCGTCCTGGCAGGTGGCGACCATGCCGGTGGGCAGATGGGTCAGCCGCACGGCAGAATCTGTGGTGTTGACGGACTGGCCGCCGGGACCGGACGCCCGGAAAACATCCACCTTGATATCCGCGGGGTTTACATCAACCTCCACATCCTCGGCTTCGGGAAGCACAGCAACAGTGACAGCAGAGGTATGGACCCGGCCCTGGGTTTCTGTCTCAGGAACCCGTTGAACACGGTGGGTGCCGCTTTCAAACTTAAAAGCGGAAAACGCCCCCCTTCCCTTTACCAGGGCAATTACTTCCTTGAACCCGCCCGAGGCCGCATAACTGACGTCAAGGATCTCCACCTGCCAGGACATGTGCTCAGCATATTTTGAATACATCCTGAAAAGATCCGATGCAAACAAAGCCGCCTCTTCACCGCCTGTCCCCGCCCTGATCTCAAGGATAATATTTTTGCCATCCCTGGGATCCTTTGGCATCAGCATAAGTTTTAATTCAGAAAGCAGTTTTTCTTTTTTCTTTTCAAGAACAGCAATATCCTCCCTGGCCATCTCCCTTATGTCAGGATCTTCATCCCTGATCAGCTCATGGGAATTTTCAAGTTCACGCTCTATATCCTGATAGGCATCAAAGGATGCAACGATTCTGCTCAACTCGCCGTGCTCCTTGATATACTTCTGATACTTTACCTGATCATTGATCACGTCAGGATCGCTGAGAAGCTGCTCAAGCTTTATATACCGTTCTTTTATGCCCTGAAGTTTACTTATCATGGTTTCATAAATCTCAAAAAGGAAACCCCGTAAAAGAGATTTCCCTTTTTTCTTTTTATACTGCTGCTATTTTTTTTTCTTTTCCGCTGCTGCCTTAACCGCATCAAACCCGGCATATTTCCTTTTAAACCGGTCAATTCTTCCTGCAGTATCCACAAGCTTCTGCTTTCCGGTAAAAAACGGATGACACTTTGAGCAGATCTCAACTTTAACCTCTTTTTTTGTGGACCCTACCGTGATTTTATTCCCGCATGCACAAGTGGCCTCAACTGTTTGATATTCAGGATGTATACCCTTTTTCATACCTTTAACTCCTTATTGTATATTTTTTTATCCTAGGAATTCATTGAATCCAAAAACTCTTTATTATCCTCTGTTCCTGAAATTTTTTCAAGTAAAAAAGACATGCTGTCTATGGAATTTAAACTTGACAGCAGTTTTCTCAAAATCCAGATGCGGTTTAACACCATGGGATCCATGAGAAGCTCCTCTTTTCTTGTACCGGACTTGTTAATGTCTATGGCCGGGAAAATTCTTCTATTGGCCAGCTTCCTGTCCAGAACAAGCTCCATATTTCCTGTTCCCTTGAACTCTTCAAAAATCACCTCGTCCATACGGCTCCCGGTCTCAATCAGCGCCGTGGCGATAATGGTAAGGCTGCCGCCCTCCTCAATATTCCTGGCAGCGCCGAAAAACCGTTTGGGACGGTCCAGGGCATTTGAGTCCACCCCGCCGGAAAGGATCTTGCCCGAAGGCGGCATCACGGCATTGTAGGCACGTGCCAGGCGGGTGATGCTGTCCAGAAGAATAACAACGTCGTGACCCTGCTCCACCATTCTCTTGGCTTTTTCAATGACCATTTCAGCCACCTGGACATGGCGTTCTGCCGGCTCGTCAAAGGTGGAACTTATTACCTCGGCATCCACGGACCGATCCATATCCGTGACTTCTTCCGGCCGTTCATCAATGAGAAGAATCATGGGAATTATATCTTTGTGGGCTGCAATCATACTGTTGGCAACACTCTTCAACAGCATGGTCTTTCCTGATCGGGGCGGGGATACAATAAGCCCCCGCTGGCCGAACCCGATGGGCGCCATCATATCAATAATACGCGTGGAATAATCGTCAGCAATACCCTCAATATTCATTTTCCGGTCCGGGTACAAGGGGGTAAGATTATCAAAAAGAATGGTCTCGGCGGCAAGTTCAGGATTCTCATAATTCACAGCCTCAACTTTCAAAAGAGCAAAATAACGTTCTGAATCTTTGGGCTGCCTGACCTGGCCCGACAAGGTATCCCCTGTTCTCAGATTGAACCGCCTGATCTGTGACGGGGAAACATAAATATCATCCGGACCTGGAAGATAGTTATAATCAGGTGACCTTAAAAACCCGAATCCGTCAGGAAGAATTTCCAGGGTCCCCTCACCATAGATCTGACCGCTTTGCTCAATGGCCGTCTGAAGAAGGGCAAAAATAAGCTCCTGCTTTTTTACCCCGCCAAACCCCTTAAGTTTATACTTTTTGGCAAGCTGGGTCAGCTCACTCATCTTCATTCTCTGCAATTCTTCAAGATTCATGGAAATATTCCCCGTTAAAATAATTTTTTTCAGCATGCGCCCCAACAATCAGCATGCACCACAACAAAAGGTCCTGCCTTCCTGGGGACACACAAAATCATTGATACTCGATAATCAAGATTTTTTCATGTGAGGTGTCAGGCCTGCGTTACTGGCATTATCTGTGCCGTCCCAGGTTCACAACGGCTGTGGTTGATAACGTCAATAACGCAGGCCTGACAATGTTCTCCTGAAACCAGGCACAAGAACCAGACACAAGAAATTGATCATCAAGTGATAGTAAGTCATTCTTTTTTTTATAAAATGGGATCATTAAACTTAATTGATCTGTTATCCGGCGGCATTGAGCTATTCCCTGAGGGCACGGTGACAGGATGCCTGTGTACTGCGAAGCAATATTGATCTGAGTATATAATTGTACATATTCAATTAATTTTGGTTCCAGGATTTTAGTTCATAAAAGTCATGTTTTTTTATGCAATTAAAAGATATATTTTTCTGATATTGCACCTTGATAAAAAGGGTCAGGACCATCTGCTTCTTTGTGATGCCCGCCAGGGAACCCGGGGCTGAAAAAGTTGACAGACGCTGTTGACTTCCCATACTTGCTGTGAGCCGACGGCCCGGTGGCTGATGTACAACCCTGAGCTGATGTGACACCTGAGCAGATAAAAAAAGAGGAAGGCTCTTAAGCATTCCTGCTCAGCGCCCATACATTCCACTATCTTGTTTATCAAAAGATACGGACTAAGTTACGGCCCTGACGGCTGTAAGGAGATACTGATTCAGCAGATGAGTAAACATTTAAAAATCAATTTTAAAACAATTTTTCCAGGCTGTCAAGCAGGAATCAGCAAATCCGATACAACCTTACCAAATTGCGGCAGCTCCATACAAAAAGATTTCTGATTGAGTGTTCAAATCGCTTTGAAACTTTATACCAGAGCCCCTGCAGACGTCAGGCTGAAAATCAATTCATCCGCAGCCCTGTACAATTCATCCATTGTTCCGGTATTCCAGAGGACGGCATCAGCTTTTTCTATTTTTTTTTCCTGGGACATGTGCAGCGCAATAAGATCTTTGGCCTGTTTTTCAGTTACAGAATCCCGGCAGGCAATCCGCTTTACCCTGTCCCCCATCTCAGCTGCCACTGTAATTGAAAAATCAAATTTTTTTTCAAGTCCCAGTTCAAACAGCAGAGGAACTTCAGCCGCAACCAGGGACGGGGTCGTCTCAACAGCAGAATCTATCTGCCGGAGAAGCTCTTCAAGAACAGCCGGCTGAACAATTTCTTCAAGCTTTTTTCTATCCTGACTGCTGCGGGCTATCCTTGTGCGCAGATATTTTCTGTCCAGATGACCTGAGGGCAGAACAATGTTTTGGCCAAACAGGGCCACAAGTTTTTCATGGGCAGGGGCTTTTGGCAGAACCACCTGCCTTGCAATGTCATCGCAACTGACAACAGGCAGACCACAGGCTGAAAAACGACCGCAGACAAGGCTCTTTCCAGACCCTGCCGATCCTGTTATACCGATTTTCAATATTTTTTTTTTCATAATATTTATCTTTTAAATACAGCAACCCTTGACATTCTTCAACCACTTTTATAATTTACATTGAATTTGATTTTTGCAGACATCAGCTGTCAGTAACCATCACGGAAAAATTTGTAATTGTTTACTGATAACCGCGTACTGAAGGCTTTTATATAACGTCCATGCCTTGACAGGCACAACAAAGCATGAAAGCTGTTAGCTGTTAGCTGAGTACTGGTGGCTGACGGCTGACGGCTTTCAAATAAAAGAGGAACCGCCTCTTTGTTTATATGTATACACCACTTTAAATCAAAAAGGAGTTAAACATGAACATTCTTTTTTTTGGACCAAACGGCAGTGGCAAGGGAACCCAGGGCACAATTCTAAAGGATAAATACAATTGTGCGCATATTGAATCCGGTGCTATTTTCCGTGACAATATCAAAGGGGGAACTGAGCTGGGCAAAAAGGCAAAAGCCTATATTGACAGGGGCGACCTGGTACCTGACGAGATCACCATCCCCATGGTGCTTGACAGATTAAAACAGGATGACTGCAAAAACGGATGGCTCCTTGACGGATTTCCAAGGAACAAGGTACAGGCTGAGAAACTCGACGCATCCCTTAAAGCGGAAGGACTTAAACTTGACTATGTCATTGAAATTCTGCTTGACCGCCAGATTGCAAAAAACAGAATCATGGGACGGCGTTTGTGTGAAAATAACAACAACCACCCCAACAATATTTTTATTGACGCAATCAAACCTGACGGTGACAAATGCAGAGTTTGCGGTGGTGCATTGACCAAAAGGGATGATGACCAGGATGAAGAAGCCATTGACAAACGTCACTCCATTTATTATGACACAGAAACCGGCACCCTTGCTGCGGCGTACTATTTCAGAGATATTGCAGAAAAGGATGCCTCGATGAAATACATTACCCTGGCCGGTGAAAAGGATCTCAAATCGGTAACGGATGAGCTGGTCTCAAAATTGTAGACAGATCAGCCTGAACCGGGTCTGCCTGAACAGGAATTCACTGCTGTAAAACCAGCCATTGCTCAGGCAGATAAAAATAATTCAGGATTCATTTTTTGCTTGCCCTGAAACAATGACTCTGCTATGATTACTGATTAAAAAATAAACCATCCTTATGATGGGCAAAAAAGGGGCGATATATTTGAAGGAAATCACAGTCAAAGTCATTGACAATGACGTTGAAAAAGCCATGAAGATTCTAAAAAAGAAAATTCAGAACGACGGGCTTTTTAAACGTCTTAAACTGAAAAAGCATTTTGAAAAACCCAGTCAGTTCAGACGGCGGAAAATGAGAGAAGCAATGAGAAGACAGCGCATTGCAAGTTCCCGGAAAAGTAGATAGCAGGCCATACAGGCCGATGTTCTGTTTCAGCCAAGAACCCGGCAGATGTCTTTTGATTATATTTATAAACACCTGTCGGGTTTTTAGGCTTCTCAGCAATAAAAGCCCTTTTTATGAAAAAGATATCATACAACCAGTGCCTTAAAGAAATGTTCGCCCTTGGCCGTTTCGGCATCAAGCTTGAACTTTCAACCATACAGGGGATACTGAGCCGATTGGGGCTTGTTAGACCCACGTTCAAGGCTGTCCACCTGGCCGGAACCAACGGGAAAGGGTCCACCGCAGCCTACTGCGCTGATCTTTTAAGGCAGTCTGGCTTTAAAACAGGGCTTTACACCTCTCCCCATCTGATCAAATTCAATGAACGCTTTTCTATAAACGGCAAAGATGTGTCTGATCAGGATATTGTGGAAGCATACCTGGCAGTTAAAAAAGCAGATACAGGAGAGAGGCAGGCCACTTTTTTTGAAATTGCCACAGCCATTGGACTTTATCTGTTTCACCGGGAAAAGGTGGACTGGGCGGTTATGGAAACCGGAATGGGAGGCAGACTGGATGCCACCAATATCCTGGAGCCCCAGGTAACGATTATCACCAATATTTCCATGGAACATACCGATTATCTGGGAACCACCATTGAAGCCATCACCCGGGAAAAAGGGGGGATAATCAAGGAAAACACCCCGGTCATCACAGCGATAAGGCAGAATGCCGCCCGTGATATCATCCGATCCATTGCCAGGGAAAAAGCTGCACCCCTTTATCAGCATCAAAGGGAGTTTAAAACCAGCATCCATAGCAATGGGCAGTTTTTTGATTATCTGGGAATGAACCAAACATGGACAGGGCTTAAAACCGGTCTGGCCGGACAGCATCAGATGGAAAACGCTTCACTGGCCCTGGCCGCATTTGAACTTCTCATGGAGGATTCCGCTTTCAAGTCATCAAAACCACTGTCCCTGGAAAAAATAAGGGAGAGTATTTACACCACCCAGTGGCCGGGCCGTCTTGAATATATAAAGGAATCCCCCATGGTTATCCTTGACGGTGCCCACAACCTTGAAGCTGCAGCCAGACTTGGCACTTATCTCAAAGACAATCTGTCGGATAAAAAAATTACCCTGGTGATCGGAATTTTAAATGACAAGCCCTATAAAGAAATGCTTAAAAGCCTTGTTCCCCATGCTGACACCGTAATTGTCACCAAAGCTGAGATCGACAGAAGCCTTGATCCTGACATTTTAAAAAACACCGTTGAGACCCTGTCAGATAAAAAGCCCATTGTCATTGAAAAAGTGGCTGAAGCTGTGGAAACAGCAGTTAAAAACGCATCTGATCTTGATGCAGTCTGCATTGCAGGGTCCCTTTACGTTGCAGGAGAGGCAAGAAAAAAATTGTTAACCCTTTAAAAATCTATGCGCCCGTAGCCGAGTGGATAAGGCGTCAGCCTCCGAAGCTGAAGACCGCTGGTTCGATTCCAGCCGGGCGCACCAGAAAAAATTCTGCCCCCTGTCTCATTTCCCGAATAACGGCCATGAAATTATACTCCCGGCAAATAAATATAAAAACCGAACAAATGCGGTCCAATGCTTTTACTTCCAGATCTCCAAGACCGTTAAAAGGATTTCTGCAGCTGCAGAAAAATCATGAATCCATCCAGACTTAAAATCGGCATGATCAGCTATAGAAGCAATCCCCACTGCGGGGGGCAGGGCGTGTATATCAGAAATTTAAGCCAGGCCCTGTCCGATCTCGGACATGAGGTAGAAGTCATTTCAGGACCGCAAGATCCCCTTTTAAACGCAAATTCAAAACTCACCATGCTCAAAACACTGGACCTGTACAATCCTGATGATCTTTTCAGAACACCGAAAACACATGAGCTTAAAGAATTTATCAATCTTGTGGAATGGCTTGGCGTATCTACCATGGGGTATCCTGAGCCGCTGTGCTTTGGCATGCGGGCAAAACAATACCTTATGGATAAACTTGACCGCTATGATATCATCCATGACAATCAGAGCCTTTCCTTTGGAATCCACGCCCTTTCCAAAAAGATCCCGGTTACCGCCACCATCCACCATCCCATTACCGTTGACAGGCGGATTGCCGTAAAAAGCACCCGGTCCTTTTTTAAAAAACTAAAGCATCTCAGGTGGTATTCTTTTATCGGCATGCAGAAATATGTGGCCAGGAGACTGCCGCAGATTATCACGGTTTCCAATTATTCAAAAAAGGATATTGCCGGGGAATTTTCAATACCTGAAACCAAATTCACCACCATCCCCATCGGCATAGACACCACAATTTTTTATCCCCTGGACAGAACAAAGCGTCAGCCTGACCGGCTAATCGTCACCAACAGTGCGGACACGCCCTTGAAGGGACTGTTTTATCTTCTCCATGCCGTTAAAAAAGTATCTGAAACACGGCCTGTGAGCTTGACAGTCATTGGCTCCCCCAGGGAAAACGGCGGAATTGAACGATTGATAAAAACCCTTGACCTGACAAACATTGTCCGTTTCACCGGAAGAATAGACAATGCCCGGTTCAGACAGGAATATGCAGCATCTGCCATTGCTGTGGTCCCTTCGGTTTATGAGGGGTTCGGCCTGCCCGTGGGCGAAGCCATGGCCTGCAGAATTCCTGTTATATCAACCACAGGCGGCGCCCTCCCAGAGGTGGCCGGGAATGCGGCAAAACTGGTTCCCCCGGCAGACTGCAATGCCCTTGCAGCGGCCATAACAGAACTGCTTGACGATCCAGAAGAACAGGAAAGACTGGCAGAAAAAGGGTATAACCGTGTTATGAGCCATTTTACCTGGGCCCGTACAGCTGAAGACACAGCCAGCGCCTACAGGAAAATCATCCATGATAACAATAGACCTTGATTGTTTTGAAATCACACCCGGCGCCAGGGTCCTGGATATGGGATGCGGAGAAGGCCGGCATACCGCTGCTGTATTTGACCAGAAAAGAGGATTCTGCGTTGCCGCAGACAGGGACAAAAGCGCCCTCAAGGCCTGCAGACAAAAACTGGCATTCCATGAAACCGCCGCCGGCATAACCCATGCGGCCTGGGCCCCTGCCCTGACGGACATTACCTGTACCGGCTTTAAAACCAGTATCTTTGATATTGTCATATGCTCTGAAGTACTGGAGCACATTATTGACCATGAAAAAGCCATGTCCGAGCTGACAAGAATTTTAAAACCCGGGGGAATCCTTGCCGTTTCAGTACCCCGGTTCTGGCCGGAAAAGATATGCTGGCTGCTCTCAGATGCGTATTTTAATGTCAACCAGGGGCATGTCAGAATTTATAAAAAAAAAGAACTCATACAAAAAATTGAACAAAACGGGCCAACGCTCTTTAAGGCTCACCACGCCCACAGCCTGCACTCCCCTTTCTGGTGGCTTAAATGCCTTGTGGGGCCGGCCCGGACAGATGCCAGATCCGTATCCCTCTACCACAGACTTCTGGTCTGGGATCTCATGAAAAAGCCTTTTTTAACAAGATTTTTTGACAGACTGTTCAACCCTGTCCTTGGGAAAAGCCTGGTACTCTATTTTAAAAACAGATCATAACCTTTTTATAATTTCTGAAGCACCCCCAGGGTGCCGGTCATGGAAAAGAATGTAAACCCGCCTGAAGAAAGGGCTTTTTCATAAATGGTTCTCGGGGCCTGGCCCCCCTGATCCGGATCCATAAAAATATCATGTATCACAAGAAACCCGTCTGGCATAATATGGTCTGTCCAGACATGATAATCGGTGAGCGCTGCCTCAAAGGTATGGCCCCCGTCTATAAACACAAGGGAAAGGGGCGTGGACCACATTTTTCCGGCTGTTTCTGAATCTGACACAATGGGAACCACAGTGTGCTCAAGGGATGCCCTTTCAAGGGTGTTTTGAAAACAATCAAAGGTATTTATTCGGTTCAGCCGTTTACTGAACAGATCAGGATCAAAATATTCTTCACCGGGCTGTTGTTCTTCTGATCCTTTGTGATGATCAATGGAAAAAAGAATGCTGTTGTTTTCCCTGCATGCCGTGCCGATAAAATAGGCGGATTTTCCGCAGTAACTGCCTATTTCAAGGCAGGGGCCCATTGCTGAAGCTGTACAGGCTGTCCTGTAAAGGGTTTCTGCTTCATGATCCGCCATAAACCCTTTTATTTTTCTGCTGAATTCAAAATCAATCGTCATAACTCTTTACCAGCACCTCCCGCTGCTTTGCCCCGTCCTGGGGACCGATCACCCCTTCTTTTTCCATTATTTCAATAATCCTGGCGGCCCGGTTGTACCCAATGCGCAGGTGGCGCTGCACGCTGGAAATAGACGCCTGCCGGGTCCGGGTCACCAGGGCCACGGCTTCATCATATTTCTCGTCATACTCTGATTTGTCAACTATTGCTTGATCCTCATCCGGCTTTTCCGTTATGTCCTCTATATACGCGGGAGGCTGCTGGGCCTTTAAAAATTCTGTTATGCGGCTGATCTCCTCCTCTGAAATATAGGCGCACTGAATCCGCTGCAGTCTGCCCGTGCCCGGAGGGAGAAAGAGCATATCCCCGTTGCCCAGAAGCCTTTCCGACCCATTGGCATCCAGAATGGTTCTGGAATCCGTCCGGGAAGACACCTGAAAGGATATCCGGGTGGGGAAATTAGCCTTTATTACTCCGGTCAGCACATCTACTGAAGGCCTCTGGGTCGCCAGAATCATGTGAATACCGGCTGCTCTGGCCATCTGGGCCAGTCGGGTCAGGGCTGACTCTACATCCCTTGACGCCACCATCATCAGATCTGCAAGCTCATCCACAATCACCACAAGATAGGGGAGTTTTTCCAGAGGATCTTCCTGATCACCGCTTTGATTATCCAGCCGGTCTCCTTCACTATCAAATGTTGCTGACTTTTTTTCCTTTCTGTTTTTTTTCTTCCTGTCCACCATGGCATTGTACTGGCGCAGATTTCTCATTGAATTTTGGGCCAGAAGCTCGTAGCGTCTTTCCATTTCACGCACAGCCCAGAACAGGGCGTTGGTGGCTTTTTTCATATCTGTTACCACAGGGGAAATCAAATGGGGAATCCCGTCGTATACGGACAATTCAATCCTTTTGGGATCGACCATGATAAATTTAACCTCTTCAGGTCCTGCCTTGTAAAGGATACTGGTTATCATGGCATTCAAACCAACACTTTTTCCGGTTCCTGTGGCCCCTGCGATTAAAAGATGGGGCATGGTATCAAGCTGTGCCGCCACAGGGATGCCGAATATATCCTTTCCAAGTCCAAGGGTAAGTTTTGAAGCGGAGGCTTTAAATTCAGAGGACACAAGAAGCTCCTTTAAGGTGACAATCATTTTCACATCATTGGGAATTTCTACGCCCACCACATCCTTACCTGGAATAGGGGCCACAATCCTGATACTGAGGGCGCTCAAGGCAAGGGCAAGGTCGTCTGTCAGATTTACAATCTTGCTTATTTTAATACCCGGTGCCGGCCTGTATTCAAAGGTGGTAATAACAGGCCCGGGCAAAATAGCAACCACTTCACCGGTTATACCGAAATCATTGAGCTTTTTCTCAAGGATCTCCCCTTTTTTTCTTAAAACCTCCCTGTCAACCCCGTTCGTATTTTTTTTAACATCCCTGAGAAGGGAAACCGGCGGCAGCGTTGCTTTTTTTTCTTCTCTTACATCCTCAATATCAGCGGTCACATCTGATATTGATTTCTTTTTACCCACTTCCCTGATCACTAAAGCTTTTTTATTGTTACGGGAAGGGGCTGTGTGATTTTCCCCGGTTTCCACCGGTGCATTTAAAAATTTCGGGATTTGGGCAGCCCTGTCTTTTTTACTTTGAATTTTTTTAATAAAGGCTGAAGAGGCTGCATTCCAGGAATTTTCATAGATGCTTTTAATTTGCAGAAAAAGATTTTTAGCACAAAAGCACAGGGATTTTACCAACTTGACCATCCAGAAAAAAAGGAGAGAAACCATTCTCTTCAGTATAAGAAGACACGCAGATAAGGTGATACCGGTTGCCATGACAAAACCGAGAACAAAGAAAAAGAACAGTATAATAAAGGCACCGGCGGGTTTGGAAAAGGTCACAAGAAAATCGGATAAAAAGCTGCCGAACAGCCCGCCTGCACAATAGTATTTCCCAAAAAGAGAATACTCAGGGTGAAACACAGAAAGCAGACTGCCCGTACTGACAATAATCAAAAAAATTCCGGACAGGGTAAGCATCAGAACAGACCTTGTGATCTGTTTCACTGCCCATCTTGCACAGAGCAGAAAAAAAAGCGGAATCCAGAATGCGCCAAGCCCAAAGAAAAAAATCAAAACACCTGAATAATACGCCCCCACAAGCCCCAGACTGTTCTCAATCGGGCCGGACAGGGGAGAGGTATGGCTCATCACGGTAGGGTCAGAAGGATCATAGGATAAAAGGCTGACCAGGGTCAGCACAAATAAAAACAAAAAAAAGATACTGAGTATTTCTTTTTTCATACTTCAATTATGATAGGCAGGATCACGGGTCTGCGTCTGATCGTAAAAAAGAAATACTGTTTCAGGGCTTTC
>JAWOEJ010000194.1:0-14405 GCA_046482845.1 Desulfobacteraceae bacterium
CGGAGTGAACAAGTATTGTATTGGTATGAACCGCATGGATATTATGGGTTTGAATCAATGAGACAAGTTGAACAGTTGAAGAAGCTGTTCTTACAAGGTAGTTCAGGATATTGCCAAGGCCCGGGGCCCGGCGGACAAGTCCCAGTTTCATTATAAAAACCGGGATACCGTGCTGCTCAAGGGCATTGGCAAGGGGCCCGTTTTCAGGGAGAACCACAAAGGGACGGTAAAAGCGCCGGTCAAGGGTGGCGCAGAGGTTTAGCAAAGAGACGCTGGAACCATACAAATGATATTCCGAATGGATAAACAAAATATTAACGGGCATTACTTTCTCTCTTGATAACTGACATAACAAGGCCGAGGAAAAGCCATAACTGGCCTGACTCAAAAAAAACCTCCCCTGTAACACCTTTGGCAAGGAGTACAATGAGCAGTACGGCACCACAAAAAGAGATATTCTGATACAGTAGATCACTCCCTGAACCAGCCCCTTTTAAACAATAGTAAAAAATCGACACCACCATAATTATAAACAACAGAAACCCCACCAGTCCATAGGAGACAAGAATATCAAGATAGAGGTTATACGGTTTGTCTGCATTCAACCCCAACGTACTGAGGTGGTCTGAACCGCTTAGCAGATGTCCTGCCTGCCCCTGATACCCCCCGGGACCCACCCCCAGAACAGGATTATCCATGAAAATGGACACACCTGCCGCCCAGTTGCTAATCCTTACCAGATAACCGACATCTTCATTTACAGCTTTATCGTCCGCCATTAAAATATGAAACGAGGAACCAAGCCTTTCTGAAATGGCGTTATAAACCAGGATCCCTTTTCCACTTATCAGAATAACAACTGCTGATACGAGCACTGCCCTTACCACAAGCTTTCTTATGGCTGCATGGCGAAGTACCATCAAAGCCACACCGCCTGCAAGGCTTAACGTTGCCCCCCGGGAAAAAGTAAACAACACACCCAGGGCCATAATTCCAATGATCAGAAAAGCGGCTGTTTTATCCCTGCCTTTCTCAAGGCAGGGATAAACCGACATGAGCAGCAGAAAGGGGTACCGCATGAAGAGAGCCAAATCATTGGGCTCTTTAAAAACCGATGATGACCGAACAGCGCCCCACTGTTCAGGAATACCACCTTTTAAAATGACTCCCATTCCCTGGAAAAAAAACTGGGCCAAAGAGACAATTCCAGCGACACACCCCACACACACCCATAATAGAACCATCTTTCTGATCCGGTCACGGGAATTGATAAGACTTAAAGACATGAAAAACAGAACCAGACAAAGCATCCACTGTATGTTTTTTGAGAGCCATCCGCCCAAATTGTGCGACCAGAGCAGTGAAAAAAAAAACCAGAAGGTTATCACAGCAATGGCGTGATTTATCGGGGACCACTTGATCAAGGGTTCGCTTTCCTTTTTTAAAAGCGTTGCCAAAAGCCAGCCCATGGCTGTCGGCAGTGCGAAGATCTGAAACATCCGTATGGTAATTGATCCGAAAGTAATGGAGTAATCAAGATTTCCAATGGGAAGCAAAAGAACAATGATCACCAGCCCAGCCCAGGGAAAACAGAAACAGATCAGTCCGGCAGCCAGTGCACATATCAAAGCAGGCACAACCGGTCCCGGATAGAAACAGATAATTCCCCCCAGAAAGGCTTCCACCATGACAACAGGTAGCAGGAGAATCCATTTATGAAAAATTGTGCTTATGGTCAACGGCTTGTCCGGTAAAATAAACAGATATAAAAACTTGAGCAGCACGCTTTTATTTCAAAACAATAAAAGGGCTTTGTACGCAACAAAGGCAGTATCATTTTTATGATTTAAAAACGGAGCAATTCTTGACACATCTTCACTGTTTCCAAGCTGCCCAAGACACCATATGGCATAATTCCTAAACTCCGGATCTTTTAAAAGAGGCCGGATCTTTTCTGCAAGGGGATCGTATCCGGTCTGTGCCACTGCAATAATGACCGTTTTCACAATCTCCTTATTGTCGTCGTTTAAAAAAGTGCCAAGCGCAAGGCAGTTTTCATCTTCAGCAACAGCTCCCAGGGTACGAATCCCCTTTTTTTTTAGTGAAACAGATGTTGCTGGTGAGTTGATTAACCGAATCAAAACAGGTATGGATGCCTGCGCCTCATCCCCCTGCTGATTCAGCCGGTCAAGCGCAATAGAGGTCACAACAGGGTTGTTCCCCGAAAGTTCCTTTAGATCGGTTTTATCCCGGCATCCAAGTGAAATAACAGCAATAATGACAAAAAGTATACCCAGTAAAAGTGTGTTTTTCATTTTTGAATTATCTTTGCAGGCATTTCAAATAAGAGTTGTCTGGATTTTTGCCGACCAAACTGCTTTGTTACAAATTGTGATGCTTTTCTTAAATTATACTTCACTGCATCTTCTTTTGTATGAATATCGCCGGCTATAACATCACACCACCCCTCTTTAACAAGTTTCACTGCTCTTTTTTTTATTGTCCGTCCATATTTCCCCAGGAGGGACCCCGAGTTAACCTGAAGCATGGCACTGTTTTTTTTAAAATACCCCATTAGATCAGCAATTCTTCTGTACCTCCAGTCGTATCGCTCCACATGGGCAAAAACAGGAACAACCCCCTCCAGCATGGCATCAAAAATCACTTTTTCCGCTATGGAAGGAATCTGGTTATTGATAAACTCCAACAAATAGTACATGGAACTTTCACCAAGAAAGCAAAGCGGATTATTTTTTATAATGCCTTTAATTCCTGGAGAAAAAAGAATTTCAGCGCCTTGCAAAAGCGTTATATCCAGCTTCGATACCGCCGCAAGACGGTTAAGTTCATTGTATTTTGCCTGCAATAATAAAGGGGATGGATCGTTTTCCTTTTTGTTTACATGGGGGGTAAGACAGACGGTCTTGATGCCATTGTCAGCCAGTATGGACAGTATGGACAGGGATGTCTCTTGATCACCTGCCCCATCATCGACCCCAGGTAAAATATGCGAGTGGATATCTATCACGACTTCATCCTTTTTATGGTGTTTGTTACCCTTCAGCGTCCCTTTGCCATTCCCCGCATCAGAGCCGGGGGATTATCCCCCTTTTCCGTAATAATATTTTCTGTAGTAGTTCGTATAGAAATCACTTTTCCGGCTCTGTTGATTGTTCACCACAATTCCCAAGACATCCACAGAGGCTTTCTCTATCTTTTTCAAAACCGCTTCTGCCGAATCCCGTCCCACTTTTTTAAGATCCATCACCCAGACCATATGGGACGCTAATTTACCCATAACTACAGCATCGGAAATCGTTAGCATGGGAGGACTGTCTATAAGGACCAGATCATAGCTCTCATTGATCTGGTTCACAAGACGTTTCAAACCATCCGATTCAATTAAAATATCAGGCTCCGAAGGCACAGGACCGGATGTAAGAATATCAAAATGAGAGTCTTTGAACGTATGGGTCTGAATCACCTCTTTATAAGAAAGCTTTTTTAAAACACAGGTTGACACCCCTTTAACATTATTCAACCCGAGTTTACTGTGGACGGCTGGACATCTCAAATCAAGATCCAGCACCATCACCCTTAAGCCGAACCTGGCAAATAAAATCGCAAGGTTACATATAGTGGTCGTTTTCCCCTCTCCTTCAACAACAGATGACACCACAAAACTTTTAGCCTGTTTCTCTTCAAGAATAAACTGCAGGTTATTCCTGACAGATCGATAAACTTCAAATGAGAAAGTGCTCAGGGAGGTTTCTGACAAAACCCCTTGTTTTGTAATATCACTTTTCCTTAATTTAGGAATATGCCCGAGACAATTAATTGTTTCTAAGCCGGTAACATCACTTAAGGACTCAATGGTATTGTTAAAGTAGTCAAACAGGAAAGCAAGTCCGCACCCGGTCAGCAGTCCTGAAAAAAGAGCAATTGCAAAAACCAGTTTTTTTCTGGGGAACTCAGGGGAATCAATATCCGGCATGGAACCGGGCTCAATTAGCTCCACCCGGGATATAGCCATTGCCTGGGCAACCCCGATACTCTTTTCATACGTTAAAAGAGAGTTGTAAAGCTCTTCACTAACGGTTAATGAGAGTTTCAGCCGGCTGTATTTTTCTATTTTTTGCGGAAAGCTGCTTAACTCTCTTTCATATTTTTTCAAAAGTTGAGGAATTAATTCATTACGAATATCAATTTCACTTTTTTTCACAACCTCTTTTATAAAAAGATCCTCCACCATGCGATACATTGGATTCTGGGAGCTGACCCGGGTTTCCAGCTCTTCTTTAACCAGTTGATTCAACTGTTTTTTTGCCTCTTTAATCTGACTTTTCAATGATCTCATTGCAGGATGATGATCAGTTAACTCCACTTTCTTATCTTCATATTCAAGTTTCAGATCTATTATCTGTTGTTTAACTTTAGCGACAAGTTCGTTTTTTGAAATGGTTTCGGAAGAGACAATAAAGGGATTCTCTTCTCCCAGTCGTTTTTTCAGTAAATTCAATGCCGCATCTGTTTCTGACAGCTCAAGACGATTCTCTTCCATCTCCATCATCAGATCGGCCATATGCACCATAGCAAGTTCAACCTCTTTTGATAAATCCAGGGCTCCTTCCTCTTCCTGAAAGATTCTCAACGCTTCAAGGGACTGATTATATGCCTTTTCAGCATTTATCAGCTGGTTTTTCAAAAATTGCCCGGCAGCTTTATACTGCTGTGTATCCCTGGCCATGGTATAATCAATAAATATCTCTGCAATGGTATCTACCATATATTTGGCTTCACGGGGTGTGATGGAAGAGGCGGTGATTTCAATCATGGAGGTATCTGATACAGTTGACACCGCCAGGGTGGGTACCCCCTTTATCTTCTCCTTTAATCCGGGATTGATTATTGATTCCGGATCCATAACGTTCAAGTCCTCATCCATGATAAACAATCGTTTTGCAAGTTCACTCACAAACGGTTTTAAAAGGATCTGTTCACATTCATCCTCTATATCACTCTCCCCTGCCTTGAGCAGTAAACCGGAAATGTCATCAAGCCCGATGGAACTTAATATTGAATTCATAGCATCCTGATTGTCATTGATATAAATTTTCCCCTTACTGGTATATGTGGAAGGCAAAAAAAACATCATTATTCCGGCAGCTGCCATGAAAATCAAAACTGCCTGAACAATCAGAAACTTACTATTGAGTATAACATTCCAGAAATATTTTAACTCCAAACCGATTTCCTTTGCACAAATCTATTTTCGGTTTTTATAATACTCTTGGCCATTCTAAGCAGCCGAAACGATTATCAAGGCCGGCCGACTCTCCCTGCTGGAAACGCTGCCCGCTTTTATTCAAGATATCCCAAATTTTTCAATCTCTGTGACATCGCCTCCGCTTCCTCCCGGCTTAACTCCTCACAGCCTGGAGCAGATCTATATTCTGACCTGGGACTGGAAAATTTACCATTTAAAGGGGGATTTGATGATGAAGATGCAGCGCTGCTGCTCAATGACCGCTCATCTGACACCTGATATTCTGCATCCTTTTTTAATATAAAGTCAGGCAATTGTCCATCCACATCCTGTGGTGGTTTCCGTCCAAGATAGTGTAAAAGCAAGGTAAAAAAATCTGTAATATTAATTTTGTCGAAGTGATACGATTCCTTTATACCCGCCCCAGATGCCATAAATATTCCTTCAGGCCTGTGGCAGCCGGTGTTGGTCAAGGACATCAGGCGGCCCATAACCCCTGATTTCAACTGTTTACTCACCACCTCCCCTGGGTTGTCCCGGTAGTGTCGTCTCGTCACATACTCGTGATCCTTCCACAGAACAATAAGATCCGGTGCGCTTTCAAGTTCAGCGCCACTGTATATATCACAGGTTTTCAAAACCTTTTCTGCTACCCGTTCCTCTGTATCAGGGTCCCTGATCTCCATGATACCGGTAATGATGTCGGAAAGTAACTGCTCGTACTCATCACTTTTATAATCAATGGTTCCACTGGGAAACCTGTGCCTTCTGTTAATATATATTGAAGTGGATTCGACGCCAACAGCAAAAGCTTTTGTTTTTTCCCAGTCCATATCCCCAAGAATAAGGCTGGATTCAACTTTTTCCCTAGCACCTGGAAACATGGCCTTGAGCAGATCTTTCACTTTCTGGGGCAGGTAAAGACGCATGGCCATGTAAATCTGCTTCAAAAAGGCATTTTTTCTGCTGATCGTTTTCTGTTTCCAAACAAGATACCCATTGTTTTCCAGCCACTGGTCAAGATATACAATTTTTTTTAAAGGTCCGAACCCGTGATCCGAAACAACAAATACCGTTTTGGGGTCTGGGATTTTTGCAAGGATTTCTCCGGTCAGCCGGTCCGCCTCACAATAAACCTTTTCAATGGCTGTTTTAAACCTGGAATTTTTTTTATAATCTGGGTGGTCGGGATCCTGGTATTTCCAGAAATAATGCTGCGCTCTGTCCGTGGAACCGAACACATACATAAAAAAATCTGTGGGATACCGGGTGACAAGATACTTAACCGCTTCGGCCTGGTTGTTCATTGTGGTTAAAATCTGTTGCAGGTAGACTTCCGGGGCGTTCTGGGTCCAGAAATCCCCATGAAGATCAAACGCTTTTCCTGTGGCAGCCTTTATCTCTTCACTGAGATGAGCAGGAAAAGAGAACCCGGTATTAACAGAAGGGGCTTCAAATCCGCTGAGCAGATAGCCGTTCACCTCTTCTGCTGGATAGGTCATTGGCACATTAACCACCCCCACACTATACCCACACTCACTTAAAAACCGCCAAAGTGTTTTTGATTTTACGCCGCTCCCATTGGAAAAGGTCATTTCATAGGAGTTTTTCTTAAAACTTGTGAAATCATAAATTCCGTGTTTTCCCGGATTTTTTCCAGTCATAAATGAAGCCCATGCCTGAGGACTCAGAGGAGGTATTGTTGACATGAACCCACCGCTTGCGCCCTGATCCATAATTTTTTTTAAATTGGGCAGCATCCCCTTTTCCATCATGGGCCTCATGATTTGAAAGCTTCCTCCGTCAAGGCCTATAACAGCAATTTTTTTGTTAGAAAAATCGTTATTTTCCATTAATTTTCCCTTTTGGAGCTATTCGCCCTGTTTTTATAAAAAGTTCTAACCCGAGCAAAGCATTTAAGGTCTTTGTTCTCAGGCGTTCCCCACTTTAATAATCAAAAACCCATTACCAGGGTCTCAGGGATCTTCCATTGCTGTTAACAGGTCTATCACTGAAAAAAACTTCCGTCCGAAACAATATACCTGTGCTTTCCCTGTTCAGTTTTGACAAATGGGTCTTCAGAATTTAAAATTATTGGAATGGTGGGCCCAACAATTGTGTTTAATCCGGTAACAATTTTTTTCATAACTGTTCCTGCCCGCTTCACACCGGGTTTAAATGCAAGATTCAAAAAGATGCTCTTATCCCTTGTTTGATGGAGCTGATACAGATGTATTGAATCGAATCTCTCCATATAAAGAACAATTTGACTCATGTGAACAATCCTGCCCTTTTCACCCAGGAGAAACTCCCCTGTTCTTCCAACCATATTGGACATCAGGGGAAAACTTCTTCCACATTTACATTTCTGTAATGATAGAGCGGCCCGGTCTTCTATGGCGTATCTGACAAACGGCATGGCAAAGTTATTTAAATCAGTAACAACGACATTACCGGTTTGTCCCCCATCCAGACACCTCCCCTGATGATCTGTTACTTCAAGGACAATATTATCACTGTTGATGTGCTGCCCACCCCACTCACATGTCATTGAAATGGGCCCAACCTCTCGGCATCCATACCGGTTAAAGATGTGAGGAGAAAGGCTCTGCCTGATCTGGGATGCTATTTTCCCGGTAAGCATCTCAGCTGTTGAAATAATTTTGGGCCTGCCCTTTAGGGTCAGCCCCCTTTTTTTCATCAAAAGAGATAAAAGGTATAGACCTGTGCTGTATCCAACAATCAGTTGAGGCTGCCAGCGGTTGATAGAGTCAACATAACGGATCACATTGTCTTGGGACAACCGCCACAAATCATAGACCCGCTGATTGGAGGAAATCTCCCGTGTAGAACGGGAAAATCTCTGGATAAAGCCGTCATTAGAATCTACAGCCCAGATCCGTGCTGTTTTGGAAAATGGCGGAACCCCTGTCCAATAATCACAGCGCAGGCGGAAAGCAACAATGGATGCTCTTTTATAAGAATCCAGGTAAAATACAAGCCCCTTACCCGTAGACCCTCCTGTTCTGCACTCAAACAATTTTTTTTTATCCTCATTTTCACAGATTAGGGCATCCCTGTGATTCTGCACATCTTCTTTTGTCAAAAGAGGAATTTTTTTTAGAAAACTTAAATCATTACAGTCGTCTGGGTTAATTCCCCCTTCCCTGAAAAGCGCTTTATAATAGGGCACCGAGTGTGCGCAATGCACCAATAAAGACTTTAATCTTTTGATCTGGCGGGAAGCCAGCTCATCCTCTGACACCCATTGTTCAGCAATGGCGGTTTGAAGCAGTTTATAAACATCCTGATGAAAAAACAACTTATACAATTTCAGCAGTTTTACATAAAACTCTGGAATACTGTTCACCGCCCCCCCTTACATATGGGTTGACTTCTTTTTTTTAAAAAAAAGAGTACCCCTGCCCCGCTGCCGAGGGCAAAAACAAGAGATCTCAGCAGAACAAAAAGAGGAGAAGCGATCCCTGCTGCGTTATCCTTTTTAAATGCAAAAAAAGAGAATTTTACGGATGAAAGAAGTATGCCCCCCCAGACGGCTATAACCAATAAAGACAAATCATGCACAACAAAACACACCGGCACCAGCAACAAGGACACTGCCATAAAAATCGTCTGCAGTTTCAATATGTTGGGGGTATATGTATCTTTTACCGCTTTTTGAGGATATTTCGCATATACAGCCATTCGCCAGAACCCCCGCCAAAACTTTACTCTCAAATACCTCAAAACGGTACTGGGGTGTTTATGGTATACAACCGCATTTGGATTAAAAACGAATTTCTTCCCCTGAAGGGCTAATCGATATGAAAATTCAGTGTCTTCATTGTTTGCCCTGGGAAATGACTCATCAAACCCCCCTGCCTCCATGAACAGATTTTTTCTAAAGGCGGCCGAATAGGTGTCTACCATATCAATGTGTTCATGGTGAGATAGAAACAGATATCTCTCTTCAAACTCAGCTTGGGCAAACCTTGCTGCAATGGTTCGCTGTACTGTTTTATAAGCCCCCTTCACCCCTGATATCCCATTGTTTTCAAAGGGTTTCACCATCTCTTCCAGCCACCTGCTGTCCGGCTGGCAGTCGGCATCGGTGAAAAGTATGATATCCCCAGCTGCTGAAAATGCCCCTTTATTCCTTGCCGATGCCGGACCATTGTTTTTTTGATAAAGATACAGGGCATGGTGACTGGAAACTATATCTGCAGTGTTGTCGGTTGATCCATCATCCACAACAATGACCTCATACAATTCAGGGGAAATTGTTTGCCGCTCCAGAGACAAAAGACAGCTTCCCAGGGTTTCACCGGCATTATACGCAGGGATGACAACAGAAAATCGAGGTGTTCTATCTTTTTCCATTTCACTTTTCCTCTTGCCACCCCCTGACTTACGCCAGGGCAGGCAGCTGCTGATTTTACTCTTCACATAATAACGGTGAGAGGCTTTGGACCTTGATGCATAGTTAGAATTGACAGGTAACAGCAGCACCTCTTGACCTCAGACCTCCTGTCAAGGGTAGTTTCAGATTTTAAGGGTTACTGCTTTCTAGACTGCTTAACATGACAGAGAGAAACGATAAGGTATCTTAAAAAAGGTTTTGCAGCCTTTAATATCCTCTTTGCCTCATCAGGTCTGCTTACCACCTGCCCCATTTTTTTCAATATATATGAAAATCTTAAATAAAACCTTTTTCTCGCATCATCACACAATTCTACCAGTTGATTCGGGGTGAAACACTCATTTCTAATTACGCAATTATGCTGACCGTTTTCGGTAAGCCACTCTGAATAACTTTTTTTGACAACCCATCCCTTTTCATCATACAACCGATAGGCCTCTGTCCCCGGGTAAACCATTACTGGATAAAACTGCGCAGTATCCGGATTCAACTCCATGGAAAGGGCAATGGTTTTTTCTGCAGAAGCGTTGTTCTCCTCTGGAAAACCAAACATAAAGCAACCGTGAATCATGATACCCGTTTTCTGCGCGTTCTTTACAAAAGATCTCATTTTACTTATTTTTATCCCTTTTCCCATACCGTCGAGAATTGTCTGGCACCCGCTTTCAAACCCCACACAAAGGGTTCTGCACCCTGCCTTTTTTAACTGCTGCAGTGTTTCCAAATCAGGATCAACCCTGGAATTAGCTGTCCAGGCAATATTTATTTTGTTTTTAATGATGTTATCTGTAAACGTCAGGCATCTTTTTTTATTGGACGTGAGTGTGTCATCTTCAAAAAAGAGTGATTTAACTTCAGGAAAAGTTCTCATAATAAACTTTATCTCGTCAATGACATCTTCAACACTCCTGTACCGAAACTTTCTTCCGGTAAACACCTGAGGGTAGACACAAAACTTACACCTGAACGGGCAACCCCTGCTCGTCAAAATAGTTATCATGGGATAGAGTGAATTGGGATTAAAATAGTTTTTCACGTTTAAATGCTTTTTGTAAGCCCTGCTTACCCATGGAAGATCGTCAAGATTTTCTATAAACGGCCTATCGATATTGTGGATCACTTTTCCAGCCGAATCCCGAAAAGAGAGACCTGAAATTGAATCAAGATCTTCTCTTCCCGGATAAGAACCACCACACTTTTTTAGTGTTTCAGCCAATTCAAGGATTGTAAAATCGTATTCCCTTCTTGCAACAGCATCAATCCAGGGACTGCTTTTCAGAATACTGTCATAAACAACAGAAACATGGGTGCCCACCAGAACCAAAAAGGCCTTTGGCAGTTTGTATTTTAAACATCGGCACACCATCAAATCATTTTCAATACTTGGTGTACTTGTATCAACAACAATCAGGGCAGGATTAAGCGCTTTTCCATAATCCATAACAGTTTCGAGATCATACCCGTCTGCAGGTGCATCAGTTAAAACCGTTTCTATTCCCCTCTCTTCAAGAAGAGCGGTACAGCCGGCCAGCCATACTGGAAAATAAAGGGTTCCACTTTTTGTTACAGCAGGGCTTCGCTGGGGACGGGAAAATTTTGGAAAAAAAGGAGGATTCAGCACCCATGTCTTTACCATAACTTAACACCACTTATTACGTTCATACTAACACCCCTTTATTAATCGATTAATCGTATATAAAAGGCGTACTTTCACCACCCGACAACACCTTTTCCACAGCATCTCCTGATAGAATAATTTTTTCAAAAGTAAACAAAGGTATTAAGATGGTTTGAAGCCTTCCCATGAATTTTTCCACAGAAGCAATTGTTTTGGTTTCCACATAAATAATATCACCATTACCTGGATAGTATATATCTGCCACACTTCCACTTTTCATCATCCTGCCCAAATCCATGGAGACCGGTATCGCCTTGAATTGATTATTGGTACGCTTTAAAACAAACAGCCAATCCTTTTTTGCGTCATCCAGAAACCCGCCAGCCAGGGCAACAGCCTCCCATAAAGACATTTTACGGGTCAAGCTGTAACTTCCAGGGGTCTTGACCTCCCCTAGAACAAAAATCTTTTTGCTGGCAATATTTTGAATTGACACTGTTACTACAGGATCAACAATATATGTTTGCAGGCGCTTTTCAATATTATCTTTAACCTGGGAAGCAGTTCTGTCCTGTGCACGAATTTTCCCGGCAAGGGGAATATAAACATTCCCTGCTGCATCTACTGTTACCTGAGCAGATAAATTGTCCTGCCGCCACACGCTCACTGAAAGCTCATCCCCTGTCCCCAGTAAAAACTCCTTTTCATAGCCAGAGGGAGTTTTGGTCTGAAGTCTACCAGGCTTTAATGATTTTTCCGTATTCACAGTTGTAATATGATGACCACACCCGGTACTGAGAACAATCGACATACAACCCAGGAGAAACAAACCGTATCTGATTCGTTGAAACAAAAACAAAGACACTCCCCTTAATACACGTTTTTTGTTTTAAAGAGCACAAAAATGGTTTTTACAAGGATTTCTATATCCAAAAAAAAAGACCACTCCCTGATATACCGAAGGTCAAATTCTATTCTTCTCTGGATATCTCCATTGGAAGAGGTCTCGCCGCGGAATCCATTCACCTGTGCGTACCCTGTAATGCCCGGTTTCACGCGATGCCTGCGTAAATAGTCAGGAACAATACCTGCATATTTTGAATTCATTGCAACGGGATGAGGCCTTGGACCCACCAGGGACATTTCCCCTTTTACCACATTCCAAAGCTGGGGAAGTTCATCAAGACTGGTTTTTCTTAAAAAAGCACCGATTTTTGTCACCCTTGGGTCACCTTTTCGAACTTGATCAAATCTTTTTCCACTATCACATTTGTAAAGTGTTCTGAACTTGTAAATTACAATTTTTTCCCCGTTTATCCCATGTCGTACCTGGGCAAATATGATTGGACCTGGTGATGATTTTTTTACCATATATGCAATCACAAGAAATAATGGAGCTGTCAATAGAATCAGGATCAGTGCAATGACTTTATCAAAAGTGTTTTTTGCAAAACCTGGAAATCCTGAAAGCGGACATTTCAAAACACTTATAAAAGGAGTATCTCCAAAATAAAAGGCATCGCTTTGCAAAAGTACATCATAGAGAAACGAATCCGCAACTATGTTTACCGCTGTTGAAGTGTGGGACAACTCGTTAACAATGAGCCGCCATTTTTCATAATCATAAATTGGCAGCGCTATATATACAAAATCTATTTTATACTTTTTTACAAAATCCCGCATCTCACTGATTTTTCCAAGAACGTTTACTGTCCTATAGCTTCCAGATACATTATCATCAAAAAAACCGACCACATTAATCCCTGCCCAGTCCGTTTTCATAAACTGATTCATTAATTTTTCACCCGTACTGTTTTTCCCGGCAATGACAACTTTTTTACAGCCATACCCACTTTTACGCAAAAAACGAAGAAAATATCGAAGAATAATTCGGCAAAGAATCACCGTAGCACTCCAGCATCCTATCCACAAGAGAAAGAGAATTCTCGGCAGTCCTAATCCAAAAGGTGCCATATAACTTAAAAAGGAAAACCCTATGGCAAAAAGAATAACCCCATTAAAGATTTTATAGATTTCTAATTTTAAATTGGTAAACCTAAAAGATCGATATATATTTGAGGATGTCAAGCATAGATACGAAAATATAAAACTAAAACTGCTTAACAGGACACTCCCCTCAAACGATATCTGATGGGTACAAACAAAACAAAAAAAAAGTAAAAACAAAGAAGATGTCAACGCATCAAAAATTCTTAAAAGCCAAATCAACAGGTATTCATTCATCAAGCCTTTTTCCCCTTAAAAGAAAACAAAAAGTTACAGAGACGAATCAAACGAAATGGTCAGAGTTATCTGTATATAGTACGGTCATATCTATACTAAAAGAAGAATAGTTGTCAACTTATTTTTGGGACCCAACAGTTAGAAACAGACCGCCCCACATTTTCTCTTAGTTAAAATTGGGGTCAGGCCTGCCTTTTTGACGTTATTTGAGATTTAATCATATCCATCTTTGTGCGCATGGACTGAGATCCTTTCATCCGGATCCTGACTTTTTTGACCTGCCGGCCCAATGAGGACATCTCCCGATTAACATATCGGGCCAAATCCGTCAGCAGAAAACCGCAACAGTCTATTCCAGCCATTACGGCCATGGCCCTTGCCTCAGCCACATATCGCCGGCGGCCGGCACTGCTGATCTCCCGGGGCCGGATATCATAAACCCCTGCCACAATCTCAAAAAGCCTTTCCACTGTAATATCGATAACAACTGTTTCATAATTCCTGCGCTGCACATCCAGGATAAAATCATGACTGCCCAGAATCTGGCTATCCTTGCTGCTGCCGCTGCGAAGCTGGCTTAAAACCTCGTTTTTCGTTGTCTGACCCATAAAATGCAGATAGGAAGCCCGAGCAGCGGATTCGGTCCTGCCGAACTGAGACAGACCCATCTCTATCTTCAGCCATTCAGGGGCTTTGATCCGCCCGGCATAGGCGTTATGGCTGCTCAAGGAATATTGCCCGGGATCCTTCACGATTTGCGCCCGCACTGGATTGAGATGGATATAGCGAATTAACTCTGTCATATAGCCGTCTTTCTGGACAAGAATTGCCTTATATCTGCCCTGGAACAAATGCCC
>JAWOEJ010000006.1:0-34845 GCA_046482845.1 Desulfobacteraceae bacterium
GTTAGAATCAGATGAGTTTTATCTGTTTCCAAATGCAGCTGGAACAGAAAGATATGCCTGTATGTCGCAGGCTGTTTCATTAAAAAATAAAATCTGGAGCAACAGGAACAAGGATAGATATGAAAAAATTATTTGAAACCACCACGATCAGAAATCTTGAACTTAAAAACAGATTTGTGAGATCAGCCACCTGGCTTGGGATGGCGGACAAACAAGGAAAGGCCACACCCAGACTGATCAAGACCATGACAGATCTGGCAAAAGGAAATGTCGGACTGATTATCACCGGCCACGTTCATGTTCAACTACAGGGGCAGGCATCCGTTCTGCAGCTTGGCATCTTCAGCGATGATCTGGTCCCCTCCCTTGAAAAAATGACCCGTTCTGTCCATGATTCAGGGGGGAAAATTGCCGCTCAGCTGGCCCATGCAGGTATTTTTGCCCTTGAAAAAACAACAGGGATGATTCCTCTGGCCGTCTCAAATGCAGATGGGATAAAAAAAACCCCTGTCAGGGAAATGGATACGCAGGACATAAAAGACCTGGTTACTGATTTTGGGAAAGCCGCCAAAAGGGCAAAAGATGCAGGGTTTGACGCTGTGCAGATACACTCTGCCCATGGGTATCTTTTAAGTCAGTTTTTATCTCCACTTTTCAACAGAAGAACCGATGCATACGGCGGGCCCGTTGAAAACCGGGTCAGGATTCATCTTGAAATCCTGGAAGAAATCAGAAAAAACGCGGGATCAGATTTTCCGATTATGATAAAAATGAATTGTCAGGATTTCAGCGAACACGGACTGGATACAGAAAGCGCTGCAGCCGCCTGTAAGATTCTTGAAAAGGCCGGCCTGGATGCTGTTGAGCTCAGCGGAGGACTGCTGACCAGTAAAAAACTGTCCCCGTCCAGAATGGGAATCAATTCAGAGGAAAAAGAAGCCTATTTCAAAACAGACGCTTTAAAATTCAAGGAAAAAATTGATATTCCCCTGATTTTGGTCGGTGGTATCCGCTCTTTAAAAACAGCTGAAACCATTATAAATGAAGGGACAGCCGACTATATCGCCATGAGCCGCCCCTTTATCAGAGAACCGGATCTGATCAAACGCTGGGAATCCGGAGACACCAGAAAGGCCCGGTGCAAATCTGACAATCTGTGTTTTGCACCGGGAATAAAAGGCCAGGGGGTGTATTGCGTAACCCTGGAAAAAGAAGGGGAAAAGAAAAAATCATAACCAGGCAGCACATCAATGCTTAATTTTTCTTTCAGCCTGGCTGACCTGAGTCTGGGGGTTATCCAGGAACGGCTACAAGGGAAGATGCCGGCACAATCTGAACCTGGGATCTGAGCTCTGAAATAATCTGTTCAAGGGCCAGATAGGTGGCAGGGTAAGGATGTCCGATCCCTATAGCCGTTCCATGGCGCCTGGCCGCCTCCATCAGCTCCTGAATCTGTTTTCTGATATATTCAGGCTCCTGGATATTATCCAGAAAAACATCCCTCTGCCCGAAAGGAATCTGTAAAAGGGCTGCAGAGGACCGGCACCGGCTTTTTCTGGACGTCACACTGTCAATAAAAAAAAGATTTCTGATTTTTAAAACAGTGAAAATCTGGTGCATTTTTGCTGAATCAGCTGTGATTTTTGATCCCATATGGTTGTTTACTCCCCTGATATGGGGGAGTATATCAAGATTTTCCCTGAGCTGGGTTAACACCTCGTCAGGATTCATGTATGACATAATGGCCCCGGGTCCGGGATCGACCTCAGGATACTGCTCCGGCTCCATGGGGAGATGGAGCATGATCTCAGAGCCTTTTTCATGCAGGCTTGCCGCCACACTTCTGCCGAATGGGGAGCCTGGAAGTATGGAAAAGGTAATATTCTTATCCAGGCGGTTCAATGCGTCTGCAATTTTTCTGTCAAAACCGATATCATCAATAATAATGGCCACTTTTGGGATTTCAGGGTGTTTCTCCGGCCGGGGCTGCTTTTCTATAGATTCCCTTTTGACATGATCCCTGGATGATGGCGTTTCAAATATTTCATAAACAGGGGGGTCTGCTTTTTCTCTGATGTCAGGCCGTCCCTGTTTCTTGTCAGGCCGTCCCTGTTTCTCTTTTAATCCAGATAATGGTTTCTTTAACGCAGAATGAGAGTTTTTATCCTTGAGAGCCCCTTTTTCCTGTGCTTTGCCGGCAACCTTGACCTGGTCCCGGTTGAAAAACCCGGGTCCGGCTGATTTTTCATTAAAATAAAAATCAAACACCATTGCAGCCGTAGCAACCACAAAGAGCAGTATGGCAAGACCTGTCCCTATTTTTTTTAATTCATCACCTAAATACGGCTTTTTTTCTTTTTTGGTTTTCCCGCTTTTTTTACCGGTGCTTTTCTGCCCTGTGCTGGATTTTTTCTGTTTTACCTGTTTTTTCTGTCCTGATGTTTTTTTTTTCTCACCCATTAATCGTAAATTTCCTCCAGCCTCAAAGTCAAAACATCACCTTTGCAGAATACCGTAGCCCACCAGAATATCCAATGCCCGTTTTACCTGATAATCATGGTGGAGTTTATCCAGACTCAAGAGTCCATGGGGGCTGACATCTCCATGATCTTTTTTCTCTTTCTTCTCTTTTTTCTCTTTTTCAGATTCTAAATGATTTTTTAAATCTTTTTCGCTGATCATTCGATCAAAAAAAGACTCTTTTTTTTCTTTTTTTTCTTCCTCAATAATTTTGTAGGCCACTTCTATATCCGGTTTAATTCCCTCAGCCTGAATGGATCTGCCGCTGGGCGTATAATACCTGGCAATGGTATACTTAAGCCCGAATCCCTGTTTTAAAGGTTTTACGCTCTGTACAGACCCTTTGCCAAAGGATGTGGTGCCGAGGATAACTGCTCTTTTATGGTCCTGAAGGGCGCCGGCCACAATTTCAGACGCACTGGCGCTGCCCCCGTTAATCAGTACAACAATGGGATAATCCCTTTTTCCTTTGTTTTCATGGGCATTAAACACTTCTGTGTGCTGGGGCAGCCGGCCTTTTATGGAAACAATGGTGCCCTGATCAAGAAAAAGGTCTGAAATGTCAACGGCCTGCTCAAGAAGTCCGCCTGGATTGTTTCTCAGATCAAGAATAAGCCCCTTCAGCGGTTTTTCATTCTTTTCAAAAGAGTCAAGGGCCTGCTTGAGATCTTCACAGGTATTATCCCTGAAATTTGTAATCCATACATACCCGTATCCAGGTTTCACAATGGTACTCCTTACGCTCTCCATGGGAATAATATCCCTTTTTAGGGTATATTCCAAAGGGTCTGGCTCCCCTTTTCTGAAAATGGTGATCTCAACCTCCTCCCCCCGGGGCCCGCGCATCCGCTTGACACTTTCCCACAGCGCCATATCTCTGGTGGATTCACCGTCAATCTTAATGATCACATCACCGGCCTCAATTCCTGCTTTGTAGGCAGGGGTTCCTTCAATGGGCGCTATCACGGTAAGCACCCCTTCTTTTATGGTAATAACAATACCAATGCCGCCAAAGGCCCCCTTGGTATCATCCTGAAGTTCATCAAAGGCTTCCGGCGGCATAAACACAGAATGGGGATCAAGGTCTGCTACCATGCCCTTTACCGCACTCTGGATCAACTCCTGGACGTCCACCTCATCCACGTAATTGGCCTCTATTTCCTCCAGCACATCTGTAAACAGTTTCAGGGATTTATAGACATTTTTATCTTCTGCGTTTAAAGGCTGGTACACGGCTGAAACAGCAGTTATCACCAGAACTGATACACTCACAGAAAACCAGAAACGAATAGATGTTGTGATACGATTTTTCATTTTAAGCTCCTTTTTGCAGCCATTTTAAAGGATTAACCGGTTTTCCATGGTGCCTTATTTCAAAATGAAGGCAGACGCCCTTTAATGATCCGGTATCACCAGCTGTGGCAATAACCTCACTTGTCTCCACTGCTTCCCCTTTTTTTTTAAAAAATTCTTCCACATGGGCGTACAATGTATAATAATTGTGACCATGATCAATAATAATCAAATTTCCATATCCGTTCAACCACTGGGCATAAAGAATCCTGCCCTTGAAAACAGACCGGACAGGCTCTCCCCTGTCAGCCTTTATATCAATTCCGCTCTGAAAAGTGAAGGAAGAGTAATCGCTGTTCTGGGACGGGCCATAGGTTGAAATAATCTCTCCGTTGACCGGCATCTTAATTTTCTGTTTCTGGCTTAAAAACACCCCTTTTCCCGTTTCCCGGTGAGTATCCTCTTTAATACGTTCAAGTTTCTGTTCAAGGGCAAGGGCTGCCGATTCAAGGGAGGCCAGAGCTGCATACCCCAGTTTTTTTTCCTTTCTGATCTCCTTTAACACCCGCTTCTTTTTAAGACTTTCTTTTTTAAGGGTTTTGATCTGATCACAGAGCTGTTCATCCACTGCTTTTTTATGGGCTTTCTTTTTTTTATAATCTTCAGAAAGGATTTCAAGTTTTTCAATATCCTGGATCTGCCTGTCCAGAAGGGTGAAATCTGAATCCAGGATCTGCTTTAACGCCCGCTGCTGAAGCAGAAAATCATAAAAGGAATCCGGCATTGAAGCCAGCTCCATCTGTCCAATCATCCTGATCCTGTAAAGGGCATTCAGCCGGGCACTGACATAGGCCCGGTTCTCCTCAGTTCTGGTCAGCAGCCGCTCTTTTTCCTTTTCCAGGCTTTCCATCTCCGCTTCCAGGCGTTTAATGGATTCTGAACTTTTTGAAATTTTTTGACGCATGGTGTTTAAAAGCCTGTCAACCTCATTCAACCCTTCAATGATTTCAGATTCTTTTCTGGTAAAAGAGCGGTTTTTCTCTTTTTGACAGGCTATTTTTTCCTGAATCTCTTCAGCTTTAAGGACCGGTCTTTTATCTGCAGCCTTTTTTTTTGCTTTCTGGACAGATCTTTTTTCAGTATCATTTTCTGGAGTGGTCAGGGACGCACCTTTCTCTGTATTAATCTGGTCCTGCTGATCTGCCGGATTTTCTGGTGATTCCTTTTTTTCTTTTACCTGATCTGATCTTTCTTTAGATGGTTTTTCAACCAGTGTAACATACTTTGGTCTGTTCCTGAGATATCCCTTTTTGTTATTGTATTCAACTTCAAGCCATCCGCCAATTCCTCCCTCAAGGGAAATAATGTTTACCTCGCATCCCTTTTCCAGAATTTCCACAACCCCTGAATCATTGGAAGGGGCGTGTCTCAGATTCAGCTTCCAGGCATGAATTACCCCGTGGGTAAATGCAGCATTGTCCTCTGCCTTGACCACTGCAGTAAAAGCAGAACATATGATCAGGGAAAAAATTAATTTTTTAAAAATTGTTTCAAGGAAATAAAACATCCAAGCCAACCTAAAAATGCACTGGATAAAATAATAACAGCAGTATAACACGGAGATAAAAACCTGATATCAAAAAACAGGCAAAAAGAGGTTTTCATCTCAAGTCCCGAAGAAAGAAGGACAACATAGGCTAAAAAAAGAATACCAAGACCGATACTGCCGCCTATTATGCCCTGTAAAAATCCTTCAATATAAAAAGGGGTTACAATAAAACTGTCATTGGCTCCGACAAGACGCATAATTTCAACTTCTTCCCGTCTGGAGTAAAGGGAGAGGCGAACCGTATTGGCCGTAATAAAAAGGGCAATCAAAAAAAACAGACTGGACATGGCATATCCTGTAATCCTGAAAAAATGAAACACAGTAACAAAGCGCTGAAGCCATTTTTCTCCGTACTCCACATCACTTACCTGGGCTGATTTTTCAATAGACGCAGCAGTTGCTCCAATGACTTCAAGATTTTTAGCAGAAGGATCAAGCTCTATTTCCAGGGCATCGGGAAGGGGGTTTTCATTTAAGTTGTCAAGAAACGCCTTTCTCGTGCTCATCTCTTTTTTCAGCAGTGCAAGGGCCTGCTCCTTTGATATAAATGTCACATCTTTTATGTGTTTCATCTTCATGATCTCATTTTCCAGACCGGGAAGCTCAGATCTGTTGAAATCCGCTTCAAGATAAGCCATAATTCTTATCCCGTTACTCAATGAATCAAGAATTCTGCCGGCATTTTCAAAAAAAAGAGCAAAGGTGCTTACCACAAGGATTGAAAGGGCAATGGTAATAATGGTAATAATATTTAAAAAACCATTGGAAAGAATATCTGAAACTGCCCGCTTAAAATAGAAAACCACCTTGTCCCTCTTTTACAGTATTTTTGCTGTACTTGTCAATTTTCCCTGATCAAGGGCAATGCTTCTGCTTTTTGCGGCAAAACTGACCAGCTGCATATTATGACTGGCAACAAAAATCGTTGCCCCTTTATCGTGGTAAGACATCAGATAATTCAATATGGCCTGGGCAGATGCAGCATCAAGACTTCCTGTGGGCTCATCAGCAAGAATAATGGCTGGTTTTCCCACAAGAGCCCGTGCCACGGCCACCCGCTGCTGCTCCCCTCCGGAAAGGACAGGGGGATACACGCCTGACATGGCATCCATTCCAGTTGACGTCAGCACCTTCATCACCCGTTTTTTAACGGCAGCTGGTTTTTCTCCGGAAGCCTCAAGCACCAGGGCAACATTTTCATACACGGTTCGATTGGGTATTAATTTGAAATCCTGGAAAATCACCCCGAACCGCCGTCTCAGAAAAGGAATTTTACGCCCTCTGATCCGGGCAAGATTCATTCCGTCCACAATTATCTGACCTGAGGACACTCTTTCGGCAAGATAAAGCAGCTTCATCAATGTGGACTTGCCGGCACCGGACGCCCCGGTAACCAGTATAAACTCACCGGCATTTACCTCCAGGGTAATATCTTTTAACGCATACCGGCTGCCGTACCTCTTGCTTACTCCGAACATACGGATTATCGGGTCTCTGCTAGGCATCATGATATTTTCCCGGCTGGCTATCAACGGATCATTCCCCTGTTTTACATAAAATTGACTTGTACCCAATTTACTGGTATAACCCCCATGTTGTCAAGGAGTGCTGCACAACAGTTTTCCTTACACAAAGCCTTCACTGAATCCCGCACGCCGGCTTCTTCCATCAGTGAAGGCTTTATACTCAAAATATAAAGGGAAAATCAAATGAAAAAAAGGCTTATTGACATAATTTGCAAAAAATCCTTTAAATACAGTGAAACACCAGTGTTTAAACTGGCTTCGGGGAATATGAGTCATTTCTATGTAAACTGCAAGCCGGTCACCTTAAGTCCTGAAGGGGCCTACCTTGTAGGACACCTGATGTTCAACCACCTGGAAACCATGGACTGCGAGGCTGCGGGCGGTCTGACCTTTGGCGCAGATCCCATTGCTGTGGCAGTATCCTATACCTCCTATCTTAAAAACAACCCCATTAAAGCCTTTTCCATCAGAAAGGCGCAAAAGGACCACGGTATGATCAAATGGGTGGAAGGAGATATTGAAGCAGGCGCAAAAGTGGTGATCCTTGAAGATGTCACAACAACAGGAGGATCAACCATAACAGCCATCAACCGGGCAAGGCAGGCAGGCCTTGAGGTGACAGGGGTTGTTACCCTGGTGGACCGGCAGGAGGGCGGCATTGAAAATATCAGACACCATGTATCAAACGTGTCTGCTGTAATTACCAGAGATGATCTCATGTCCTGGTACAGAAGATGAACTGAAATCAGGGAATATAAGTGGCACAGGCATTATCCGACTCCCATGCAGACACCCTGGAAACCTTTACACTGGTTTTGTTCTCATCCAGCATAGTTTGAAGTTTTTCTGCAATATATACGGCAATAAGTTCCGAAGAGGGCTGAACATCTCTGAATGCGTCGATTTCGTTAAGATACTTATGGTCAAGGGACGTCATTATATCCCTGACAGCTTTCTTCAGTTTTCCAAAATCCACAAGCACCCCGGCCGGGTTAAGGGTTTCACCGGACACACAGGCCTCGATATGCCAGTTGTGACCATGGAGGTTTTCACATTTTTCCCCCACCATTTTCAACTGGTGAGCCGCAGCAAAATGGGTCTTAACTTTTAATTCAAACATAAATCATCCCCAAATACCCTTATAAAAGGCTTATATCTCCTTAAAACTCGAAGATCAAATTTTTTTACGTTGATATTTCCCTGTAAGGAGTCAGGCCTGTCCCCGGTTTCGAAAAATCAGTTATACAAACATGATCATCGAGTAAAAAGACTTTTCAGTTTGTTTGATATTTTATTGGCATCCAGTTTGTCAAACTCTTTTAATAATTTTTCCTGCTTTTTGGACAGTTTTACCGGTGTTTTAATGTCGATCTGAACAATCTGATCACCGCGCTTCCCGTTCTGAAGAGAAGCAATCCCTTCCCCTTTCAGCCTGAAGGTGTCCCCGTACTGAGTCCCCTTGGGTATTTTAAGGGTTTGACTGCCGTTCAGGGTCGGCACTTTTATTTCATCACCTAAAGCGGCCTGAATAAAAGAAATTTCCATAAGACACAGGATATCTGTCCTGTCCCGCTTGAATTTCTTATGGGGTTTTACTTTTATAAATACATACAGATCACCGGTTGCTCCGCCTGAAGGACTGGACTCACCTTCTCCGGAAAGCCTGAGTTTTGAACCGGTATCCACACCTGCCGGAATTTTGACAGACACTTTTTTGGACACCTCAACCCTTCCGGCCCCCACACATTTAGGGCAGGGATGGGGAATGGACTGGCCCTTACCCCGGCAATAGGGACAGGTGGTCTTTACCTTGAAAAAGCCCTGGCTCTGGATAAACTGTCCTGTTCCCCTGCAGTGCTCACAGGTCTCAGGGGATGTGCCTTCCTTGCAGCCTGTACCGTTGCACATGTCACAATTATCCAGCTTGCGCACGTCAATTTCTTTTTCAACACCAAACGCCGATTCATAAAAATCAAGGGTGATATCATACCGCAGATCCGATCCCCGCCGGGCTCTCTGCCCGCCTCTCCGGCCTCTGGAACCGCCAAAGCCGAAAAAATCTTCAAAAATATCCCCAAACCCTGAAAATATATCATCAAAACTTGTTGTCCCTGAGAATCCTGAATTTTCAAGACCCTGATGGCCGAACTGATCATACAGCTGCCGCTTATTATCATCTGAAAGGACCTCATAGGCTTCCGAGGCCTCCTTAAACTTATCCTCTGCGGCTTTGTCCCCTGGGTTTTTATCAGGATGATACTTGATTGCAAGTTTTCTGTAGCTGGTCTTTAACTCTGCTTTTCCAGCATCCCTGGCCACTCCAAGAACTTCATAATAATCTCGTTTTTCTGACATAAAATTCCCGTAATAGAGGTTTTAACAACCCTTATTATTATTGTATTAATTGTTTTTTTGTGCTACCCATTCTGCATTGCCTGCTAAACAAAATAAACTAACTCATTATTCAGGGTTGTCAATAACAAATATGGAACTTGATTTTATAAAAAACATGTTTGATGCAATAGCGCCGAAATATGATTTTCTCAATCATTTTCTGAGCATGGGCCAGGACATCTCCTGGCGGTCAAGAATGGTCTCGGCAGCAGATCTGAAAAAAAATGCCACGGTTTTAGATATTGCCTGCGGTACCGGTGATGTCGCCCTTGAGGTCTGCAGGCAGACAAAGGGGCGGGTTCAGATTGCCGGGATTGATTTTTCTCCTAGAATGCTGGCTGTTGCAAAACAAAAAGCTGAAGCTCAAAAAAGGGAGGGCACAATCCATCTTGCTGCAGGAAACGCGCTGACTCTTCCCTTTCGTGAGCATTGCTTTCACGCGGTTTTCATAGCCTTTGGCATCAGAAATATCATGGATCGACCTGCAGCACTGACTGAATTTTACAACGCCCTTAAAAAGGGAGGAAAACTTGCCGTACTTGAACTGACCACACCTGATCCAGGTTTTTTTAAAAAAATGTATATGCTTTATTTTAAAAAAATCCTGCCCCTGCTCGGAGGCATTTTTTCAAAAAACGCCGGCGCCTATGAATACCTCCCAGCGTCTGTTATCCGTTTTCCAGACCCCTTTGAATTTGCAGAGATCATGTCCAGGGCAGGATTTGCAGAGATTAAATGGAAAAGAATGACCTTTGGAATTGTCACCCTCTTTGTGGGCACCAGAAAATAATATCGGCAGAAAAAGACAGGGTCAGTTATACCTGAACCTGTTCTCCATTAATACCTTTTTTTCAATACGGTATCCTTTAACCAGTTCTTATCATCTCTTTGTGGATACTCAATATTGAAATGAAGGCCTCTGCTTTCCTTTCTCCTAAGGGCCGACTTTATGATGAGCTCTGCAACCAGGGCCAGATTTCTCAGCTCAATAAGATCAGAGGTTACCTTGAAATTCCAATAATATTCATCTATCTCCTTCTGAATATTTTCAATCCGTCTCAAAGCACGGGTAAGGCGCTTGTCTGACCTGACAATCCCCACATAATTCCACATGAGCCTTCGGATCTCATCCCAGTTGTGGGAGACCACAATGGCTTCATCACTGTCACTGGTCCCGGACTCATCCCACGGCTGAATCTCAACCGCATCATAATTTTCAATGGACTGGAATTCTTTTATTGCTTCATCTGCAGCTCTGTCCGAATATACCAGGGCCTCAAGAAGGGAATTGCTTGCCAGACGGTTTGCGCCGTGAAGACCGGTGCATGCGACCTCGCCGGCAGCATACAGTCTGCTGATATCGGTTCTTCCAAAGAGATCCGTTGCCACACCCCCGCACATGTAATGCGCTGCAGGAACAACGGGAATCGGTTCCTTTGTAATATCTATGCCGTATCCCAGACATTTTTTGTAAATATTGGGAAAGCGTTTTTGAATAAAAGCCTTATCCTTATGGGAAATATCAAGGAAAACAGACTTTTCACCGCTTACCTTTAATTCAGTATCAATGGCCCTTGCCACCACATCCCTGCAGGCAAGCTCTTTGTCCTTTGAGTATTTAGCCATGAATTCACGGCCAAATGCATCCTTAAGAACGGCCCCTTCTCCCCTTACTGCTTCTGAAACAAGGAAATTCTTTGCTTCGGGATGGTAAAGGCAGGTGGGATGGAATTGAACAAATTCCAGGTTTGCCACACTTGCACCGGCCCTGTAGGCCATGGCAAGGCCGTCTCCTGTGGCAATGTCCGGGTTGCTGGTATACAGATACACTTTGCCCGCTCCACCTGTGGCAAGCAAAGTGATGCCCGCTGTAAAGGTTTCAACATGCCCGGTATCATTGTTCAGCACATAGGCCCCAACATTGCAGATTTCATGATTCCTGACAACCAGTCCGCTTTTAACGGTTTTTGAACAGGTGATCAGGTTCACTGCAGTGTAATTTTCTATTATCTGGATATTTTTATGCTGCTTTGCTTTTTTCACAAGAACAGTTTCAATTTCCCTGCCTGTCAGATCTTCGGAATGCACGATTCTCTTTCTGGAATGCCCGCCTTCCTGTCCCATGGCAAACCGGTCTGATTTTTTTCCGTCTGCATCATGTTCCATATTAAATCTGGCACCAAGCTCAATAAGCTCATTTATCCGGTCAGGCCCGCTTTCAACCACCATCTCAACCACATCCTGTTTGCACAGACCGCTTCCCGAAGCCAGAGTGTCTGCCACATGAAGCTCAAAGGAATCGGTTTTGCCGAACACTGAAGCAACCCCGCCCTGGGCAAGGGCTGTATTGCTCTTTTGAACATCTTTTTTGGTAATTATGGTGACACTGCCGTACTCTGCTACCTTTAAAGCAAAATTAAGCCCTGAAACCCCGCTGCCGATAATAAGAAAATCCGTTTGATTGATCATTACTGTGATATGCCTTTTCCTTCGCGTTTTTCACCCATTCTTTGTTGTGATGTTCTCCATCATGGGTGTCATAAAAGAGATCTTTTCTGCTTTTTTCTGGCACTCAGTCCGAGAAATATACCGACAATCAGCACCCCTGAACCACTCAAAAACCATTTAATCTCTTCATTTCCAAGGCTTTTTTCAAGTTCAGCAATACGGTCCTGCTGTTCCTTAAACCGGGAAGTTGCTTTTTTGTACTTTTCCTCCAGCTCAAGAAAATCTGCAGACTCCTTTTTCAGCCTGTTATAGGATTTTTCCACACGGGCCAGCTTCTCTTTGATCTGGTTGAACTCTGCATTTTTATTTTTCAAATCTGCAACCATTTCAGCATATTCACTGTTCTTCTGCTTAAGTTCATTCACTATAAAGACCAGGGGGGTATCCTTTGTAATAAAACGGGACAACACCCAGCCTTCTTTGCCTCTGTCTGTTCTAACCCTGGACCAGTCAGCGTTTTTCTCTATCATTTCAAGACTTTCCCCGGATTTGAGCATGTCAATGATTTTATGTTCCACACCCGGTCCTGTGCGAAGGGTCACCTTCATTACACTGCCTACGTAAAATGTTTCAGCAAAACCAGCCGCGGCAATTATGATCAGCAAAGCCTGTAAAGCAAGCAGATATTTTACAATGGCGCTCATTTTTTTCTTCTCCTGTTCCAAAATTTTATAAAGCCTGCATTTTTGTATTATCATCACCCGGCCAATTGATCAATATGAAATAACCAGATTATCTCAAAATAATTCTTGCAAAACCCTTTCACATTAATTATGTATAATAGTATCTATGGTTTATATCCTGGCTAAATCGCAGCTCAAACTCAGCTTTATATAACCCACATGTGCTGACGGACACAAGTAAGCTTTTAGCTTTTAGCTTTTAGCTTTTAGCCTTTAGCCTTTAGCCTTTAGCCTTTAGCTGTTAGCTGTTAGCTTTTAGCTTTTAGCTGAGTACTGATGGCTTTCATATAAAACTACCATGAAGCACAGCATCACAAGAACCAATGAAACTTGTACCTGTGAGGGGTCAGGCCTGACCCCCATTTTCAAGATGCCTTGACGGGCACAACAAAGCATGAAAGGATTAAAAGACCTGCATGGTTCTTTCAAACAAATGTTCTATTACTCGATGATCAGGTATTTCCAGGGAATAACCGTTTAAGAGCAATTGTTGGGGAAGGCGCTGTTCAAAAAAACCTGATCATCAACTATTACCTTAAGGAGGTTAAACATGAAACTGAAGAGATGTGCTTTAATTCTAATCACCGGCCTGGCCTGTGCCATTTTTTTCACCGGACCTGCTTTTGCCAAACCCCCCTCTCTGGACAGCTGGAAACCGGCTTTTGATCCTTCTGGTGCCAAATACAGATGTATTGTTTCCAATGTATCCCATCCGGTGATAAAGGGGACCTATGCCGGTTTTGCCATGCGGGATGAATTGTGGAAAAGGACAGAGGGCCAGATCTATCTGGATTTTAAACCCTTTTCAATGCTCGGGGGGGAAGTGGAGGTGCTGAATCAGCTTCAAATGGGCGCTGTACAGGGGATGGGGGTGAGTTCTGTTGCGGCAACAAACCTTGGTCCGAGATTCGGCCTTATCAACCTGCCCTTTCTCATCAACACCTTTGACAAACTTGATAAATTCGTCAACAGCGGGAAATTATTCAGGCATTATATGAAAGCCATGGACCACGTGGGCATAGTCGGTCTGGATATTACAGGATACGGCAATTACGGATGGGCATCCACCACTCCCATAAAAACCATAGAAGATGCCAGAAAAGTTAAATTCCGGACGGCTGAGGCAGCGGTCAATCAGATGCTCTACAAGGAATGGGGATTCAACCCTGTGGTCATGCCCTGGCCGGATGTTCCCGTAGCCCTTAAACAGGGGGTTATTACCGGACTTGACCATACCCCCATTGTCTGCAATATCACTAAAAAATTTGAGGTGGCAAAATACTTTACCCGTATCAATTACGCCCAGGGGCTTTTTATCTGGATTTTCAACAAAGCCTGGCTGAACAGACTGCCCGGTGATCTTAAAGCCACATTTATAAGTGTTGTCCACGATGTCTGTGAAACCATCAGAAAAGAAACCCGGCAGCAGGAGCAGAATCAGATTGCTGATGCTAAAGCCAAAGGAATTGAATTCTTCACCCTTTCAGATGAGGAAATTGCCGTACTGAAAACAAAGGGTCACAAGGTGCATGAAGAATATGCCGGGGAAATCAACAAAAACTACCCCGGGGATGATTATAAGCCGGATAATTTCCTCAAAGAGGTACAGGAATACATGGGATATAAATAGTGTTTGAACGGTTCGAAGAGGAGCTATGCTCACAAACGCACCCATCTGCTGCGTTGCTGCAAAAGTTTGCCAAATTATATAATCGGGCCTCATGTACCTGAGTACACTCCGGTTTCAAACTTTTTTGCGCCTTGCAGCTGGGCACGTTTTCGCCCAAACACGGGGTTTTCGTTCAGACACTAAACAGACTGACAAACGGCAGGGGTTCAGACTGGCTCTGCGATCCCGATTTTTAAAAACTTACAGAACCGGGGCCCGGCTGTACAATCCAGAATAATCAGGGAGTATTTATGCTTGGGAAACTGATGCGCAGAACTGATAAATTTCTTTTGTATTTTGAAGAATGGTCGCTTTTTTTAATAGTAATGGCAGCCCTGCTGTCTTTGTTTGCCAATGTGGTCCTCAGATACGGATTCAACTATTCCCTTGCATGGTCTGAAGAGCTTGTCAGGGAAGTCATCACCTTTTCGACCTTTATTGGATGCAGCCTGGCCATAAGAAACAGATCCATGATCAAAATTGATGCGCTGGTACAGATTTTTCCATTACTGAAAACACCTTTTGCCTACCTGAGCAATATCATGGTCATCGTCTTTTCATGCATGATGATTTACTATGGCTGGAAAATGATGGAACTCCAGATTCTGACTGGACAGACAACCATTATCCTCAAGATTCCATGGTCATATCTTTACGCCATTCTGCCTTTGTCCGGCGCCATGATGATATTTCGAACCGTGCACATCATGTGGACCGACTTTACGCAACACGTTGCTAAGCCCTCAACCTAAAGTATCTGGGAGTTTTTTAATGGAATCAAATGATATTATCATTCTGCTCATTCTTCTGGGCTGTATGGCCACGAATATCCCGGTTTTTCTCTGTCTGTTCTTCACTGCCGTGTCAGGATTTCTCCTTTTCACAGACATCCCTGTACTCATGCTGGTACAAACCCTTTTTAAAAGTCTTGACAATTTTGCCCTGGTGGTGGTGCTGTTTTTTATTCTCTGCGGAAATATCATGACCGCCGGATCCATTGTGGAAAAGCTGATCAAACTGGCCAATTCCCTGGTCAGCTGGCTTCCCGGGGGGCTTGGCATGGCAGGGGTGCTGGCCTGCGGCCTTTTCGGCGCCATTTCCGGATCTACTGTGGCCACCGTGGTGGCCCTGGGCGGTTTCATGATCCCGGCGCTGATTGAAAACGGGTACCCGGAAAAATATACCCTGGGCGTGATGACCACCTCCCCCAACCTGGGGGTCATCATTCCCCCGAGCATCGGCATGATCCTGTACAGCATGATCAGCAATGTATCCCTTAAGGGACTTTTTGCAACGGGGTTCATACCCGGTACCCTTATTATGTTCGGTGTATGCATCTATACTTTTTTTTATTTCAGAAAAAGCGAAACCGTTGTCAAACAGCCCCCTCCCAGTCTCAGAGAAACCATTGAAGTCCTTAAGGAGGGGTTCTGGTCCCTGATGCTGCCTGTCATCATATTCGGGGGCATCTTTTCCGGGGCGTTTACAGCCAATGAAGCAGCTGTTGTGGCCTGTGTATATGCTTTTTTTGTGGAACTGGTTATTCACAGATCCATTAAATTCTCTGATGTTAAAAAGATAACCGTGTCCTCGGCAGTAACTTCAGCCACCCTTCTCATCATTGTGGCCGGGGCCACATGCTTTGGAAGATACCTGACCATGGAAAATCTGCCCGGACGTATCACCAGCGCCGTTCTTATGGCCATTGATTCTCCGGTGATCTTTCTGCTGGCCATGAATATCCTGCTGCTTATTGTGGGCATGTTCATGGATATCATATCAGCAACCATGATACTGGGACCGGTTTTTCTGCCCATGCTCAGCGCCTATACCATCGACCCGCTCCACTTCGGCCTGATCATGACCATGAACCTTGCCATTGGATACTGTACCCCTCCCATGGGGGTAAGTCTGTATATAACAGGGGCCATTGCTGAACGGGATATCATCTATGTATCCCGGGCTGTGGTCCCCTTTGTTGCCATTCAGATTGCTGTGCTGCTGTTGATCACATATGTGCCGGATATCGCTCTTTTTTTTCCGAAAATAATCGGGCTTATCCCATGAAGGTGTCAGCCGTGATTAAACTGACCATTTTTCAATCCTCTTTTTAACAGGACAAACCCATTGGGAATGGATCTCTGACATGGAAACACCCCGATTTGGCAATGAAATTCCAGTAAAAAACTACAAGGCGCTCTTCAAGCTGGCCCAGTCCCTGCACCTCTATCCTGATACAGACGCGCTTTTGGATTTTACGACCCGGGAAATCCTAAAATTTATAAATATCAAAGGATCTGCCGTTCTATTGCTGGATGAAGGGAAAAAGGAATTTTTTTTCAGTGCAGCTGCATTTCATGACCCAAAAACAGAAAAAAAAATCAAACAGATCCGGTTCCCTTCAGACCAGGGCCCTGCAGGCGCTGTGTTAAAAACAGGTGAACCTCAGATCACAACAGAAAAATCACTTGACAGAGATGCTTTAGCGCATATTGAGTCAAAATCAGGCTGTCAGATCTCAAATATGCTGGATGTGCCCATGCGGGTACACAGCCGGATCATTGGTGTCCTGTCGGCCTTTAACAAACAGGATGCCCCGTTTAATCATCAGGACATGGAACTTTTATCGGCTGTTGCTGATACCGTTGCCCATCCTGTGGAAAACGCCAGGATAAACCAGGCCCTTACAAAATCCTACAATGAGGTAAAAAGCCTTAACCGTGCCAAAGACCGGGTTATTCACCATCTTTCCCATGAATTGAAAACCCCGGTTTCTGTGCTGGCCGCATCCCTTGAAATCATTGAAACAAAACTTGAAAAAGGGGATACAGAAAACATGGCAAAGGTACTGCAGCGGGCAGAACGAAATATCCAGCGCCTGCTTGAGATGCAGTACGAGATAGAGGATCTTTTAAGAAAAAAAGACTATACCATTTACCATGTCCTGACAAAATTGTTTGATGCATGTAAGGACCAGCTTGAGGTGCTTATTACAAAGGAAATGGGAGGCAGGGAGGTTTTAAAACGCATTAAAACAGAAATAGAGGAATTATTCGGTCCCCGCCAGGTGGTCTTTGAAAACATTCAGCTTGATAAATTTGTCCAGGAGGCATTAAGGACAATCGGGTTTCGATTTGCCGACAGAGAATGCAGAATTGTAAAAAAAATTGACCCCGTTCCTGCGGTAAGGATTCCCCGGGAAGTGCTCATGAAAATTTTTGAAGGACTCATCCGAAACAGCGTTGAAAATACCCCGGACAGGGGAGAGATCCATGTCATCATCAGAAAGGAAAAGGACAGGGTTTTACTGATTGTACGAGATACCGGCATAGGTATCACAAAGGAAAATCTCAATCTTATTTTTGAAAATTATTTTACAGCCTACGAGACATCCGCCTATGCCTCGGGTAGACCCTATGCCTTTGGTGCCGGTGGAAAGGGCTTTGATCTTTTAAGGATGAAAATATTTTCAGAACAATTTGATTTTAAAATCACTATAAACTCAACAAGATGCCCCTATATTATTGAAAATGATTTCAGCTGTCCCGGAAATATAATTAAATGCGAAAAGTGCAGCACGCTAAAGGACTGCACCAAAACCGGTGGAACAGAGGTGTGTGTATCCTTTCCCCAGGCTGTGATGCGTCTGCAGGGAGAAAATGGTGAAAGCAAATGAATTTTCTCTCCAGAGACAAAAAAAAGGAAAAGGCTGAGGCTCCAGATCATTTTTTCAGGGATCTGGACATTGAATTTCTAATACACGAATTAAAAACACCTTTGTCCATCATTGAGACAGGGGTGAGAACCCTGATTAAAAAACAGGAAAAATTCGGCAGACTGTCCCCCAGACAGTCCAGAACCCTGAAAAGATCACTGAAAAATACAATCAGGGCAAGGGAAATGGTCCATACCCTTCTTGAAATTGGAAGGAGCGAAGAAGCTGTGTTTTCCTTTACTGATTTCATACCGGGGAACACTGTGTTTTCTGCTCTGATTGATTCCATAGAGGCGGTTTCCAATGAATTGTTCATTGAAATTTACCCCCTGACCCGGATTGAAAGCATACTGAGACTTCTGGAAAAAAACAGTATTTTTTTAACCATCTCTGAAACAGCCTGGAATCAGTCCATATACCAGGACCCTGTAAAACTTAAGCAGATAACAGGCAATCTGATCAAAAATGCCTTTACCTACAGAAAAGACAGAGTTGACATCAGCCTTGATATTAAAAATGAATTTTTAATATTTGAAATTGCTGATGACGGTCCGGGCATTGCACCGGAAAACCACAAATCCGTGTTTGAAAGATACAGACAGATCAAAACAGATCCCATTGCCAACCGGCCGGGCCACGGCCTGGGCCTTGCCGGATCGTATATACTGGCAAAACGGCTGAAAGGGGATATTGAAATACTGGCCGGTAAACATTCAGGCGCCCTGTTCAGGGTAACACTGCCTGTCAGGGCAGCGCCATGACAAATGACCTTTATGCCAAACCACTATAAAATCTTAAAGGGAAATACCATGACTGAATCTCAATCCATCCTTGCAGGAAAACATATTCTTGCTGTTGATGATGAAGCAGATATTCTTGAATCCATTGAAGACATACTCAGCGAAGCAAGACTTGATTTTGCAAAGAATTATGAAACAGCTTCGGAAAAAATACAGTCCATAAAATATGACCTGGCCATTCTGGATATCATGGGGGTAAACGGCATGAAACTTCTTGAGGAAGCTGTTCAGCGGGGGATACCCTGTGTCATGCTCACCGCCCATGCCATGAACCCTGAATCCCTTATGGAATCCATACGCAGGGGGGCTATTTCCTATCTGCCAAAGGAGTCGCTGACAGACCTTGATACGCTCTTAGATGAAATTCTCAGCGCCCACGCCCTTGGCAGACCCACATGGAAAATCCTCTTTAACCGGCTTGGCAGCTACTTTGACAAAAGATTCGGCAGGAACTGGCAGGAAAACGACAAACAATTCTGGTCCGATTTCAACCGCACCTCCCTGATCGGCAGGGGGATTCAGGAACGTCTGAAATCCAACAGAAATATCATTGACAAAGGCATTTAAAACAGGACAGGCCGTTTATCCACAACACGCAGGGCTTTTCCTTCACTCCGTTCAATGGATTTAGGGGCAACCACGTCAACACTTACCCGGATGCCCATAATCCCCCTTATATGAGACATCACCTTTGCTTCTATTTCATATCTTTTTTCCCTGCCTTTTTCATAAATCCCGGGCACGGCTTCAACCTGAACCGACAATTTGTCCAGGTATCCGCGCTTGCGGACCACCAGCCGGTACTGAGGTTCCAGTTCAGGCATATCAAGCAGCAGCGCTTCAATCTGAGAGGGAAACACATTCACCCCGCTGATGATCAGCATATCATCGGTTCTTCCGGAAATCCGATCCATTCTGGCAAAGGTTCTGCTGCAGGCGCATTTATCCCTTACAAGGCGGGTAATATCCTTTGTGCGGTACCGGATAAGGGGCATTGCCCTGCGCTGGATCGAGGTCAGGACAAGTTCGCCCTTTTCACCCGCGGGCAGGGGCTCCAAAGTGGCAGGGTCAACGATTTCTGCAATAAAATGATCTTCGTTGATATGGGCGCCGTTCTGAAACCGGCACTCATAGGAAATTCCAGGACCGCACAGCTCTGTCAACCCGTAAATATCCATTGCCTTAATGCCCATGCGGCGTTCAATGGCACTTCGCATTTCAATGCTCCAGGGCTCGGCACCGAAAATACCGATTCTCAAGGGCAAATTTTTTATATCAACCCCCATTTCCAAGGCTTTTTCAGCAATTGTCAGGGCATAGGAAGGGGTGCAGCAGAGAACCGTGGCTTTAAAATCCCTGATCAGATTTACCTGACGTTCTGTGGCACCCGTTCCTGCGGGAATACTTGTGCAGCCTAACCTTGAAACCGCCTGATCCAGGCCGAAACCGCCTGTAAACAAACCGTGGGCATAGGCGTTGTGAACCACATCCTGTCTGCACACCCCGTAAGCTTTCAGGCTCCGGGTGACACATTCTGTCCACTGGGCCACATCCTCTTCAGTATAGGGAGAGGTAACCGGCTTGCCTGTTGTTCCCGAGGACGCATGGATTCTTACCACTTCTTCCATGGGAACAGCATAGAGGTGAAACGGATAATTGTCCCTTAAATCATTTTTGACAGTAAAGGGAAACCGGGCAAGATCCTTTAAATCCCCAATGCATGAAACATCAAACCCGGCATCAAGAAATCTCTGCCTGTAAAAAGGCACCCTTTCCATAACCCATGCAACAGTCTCCTTAAGCTTTTCCAATTGAAATGCCCTCAGCTGTTCAAGGGGCATACACTCAAATTCACTGTTCCAGGCCATGACATCTCTCCCTATGCAGATGCAGCTGCGTTGAATCCCAGATCAAAGGCCTTGAGATTCATGTCAATAAAATGGGGTTTGGTTCTTTTTTTTATGGCCTGTTCCACATTTTCTCTTGGCAGGGAAAGGGTGTCAGACTGAACCAGGGCACCCAGCAGGACAATATTCATTGTCATGGGGCTGCCGGCCTCCCTGGCCAGTTTTAATGCATCAAAGGCTGTCAAACGTTTTGTTCTCTCCTGAATAAGCCGTTTTATCTCTTCAATATCCGGGTATACCCCCTTACCAATGGCAACGGTAAAAGGGGGCAGCGGCGCAAGGTTGGTGATCACCTTTGTTTCCCCACTGCAGCGGTTCACCGCCCTCAGGGTTTCCGAGGGCTCAAAGCCCAGGAGCACGTCAGCCTCCCCATCTGAAATAATGGTGCTCTGTGCATCTCCAAACACCACAGAAGATTCAACAACCCCTCCCCGCTGGGCCATGCCGTGGATCTCACTCATCCGCACAGGAACCTTTGACAGCAGGGCTGCCTCGCCAAGTACCTTTGATGCCAGCAGATTCCCCTGGCCTCCAACTGCCACAATAATCAATCTCGTTGTATCCATATATTTCAATTCCTTTTACTTGATCATCAAATTTTTTTAATAGTGCCGCCCCCAGCGGTTGCCTGTCAGGAACGAGACCGTCGGTGATTTTATGATTTCTCTTTTACAGGCACAATGGCATTTTCAGGACAGATCTGGGCACATACCGCACATCCCACGCAGGTATCCGGATCAATTCTCACCCTGTTGTCCTCAAGATAAAAGGAAGGACAGGCAATCTCGTTGATGCAGTCCCTGTGGTTAAGGCATTTGTCTGTCACCCGGAAGGGACGGATCTTTAACATTTTCATACTTTTGGCATACAGGGCACACGGCTCCTGGGAAATAACAACGGAAACCCCTTTGAATTCAAGGGCTTCTTTTATGGCGGCAATACTCTTTTTTACCTTAAAGGGCTTGACAAGGGTGACATGCTCCACCCCAAGGGATCTTACCAGATTTTCAATGGAAATCCTGTTGTAGCCCTTAAGGTTCATCTTTTCCATATCAACGCCGGGATTGGGCTGATGACCGGTCATGGCGGTTATGCCATTGTCAAGAATCACAAGGGTAAAATCATGATTGTTAAATACTGCATTGACCAGTCCGGTGATTCCGGAATGAAAAAAAGTAGAATCCCCGATAAATGCAACCACCTTTTTATCTGTTGCCTTTGAAAATCCACAGGCCGTGCTTACCGAAGATCCCATGCAGATGACAAAATCACCGGTGTTCAGGGGGGGAAGAAAGCCCAGGGTATAGCAGCCGATATCCGTAGGACAGATGGTATCTGCATTGATTTCCTGAACAGCTTTTTTTACCTCGTAAAAGGTTGCCCTGTGGGAACACCCTGAACACAGATTGGGCGGCCGCTGGGGAATTTCCGGAAGCCCTGCTGTATCCACCAGGGGCCTTGGAGTATAGTCAATGCCGAAATAATCGGCAATTTTATTTCTCACCATTGCCGGATCAAATTCATAAAGACGGGAAAAAAGCGTATCCCCCTTGCCCTTAACGGGCAGAACAAGCCCTGCTTCCTGGACAGCTGCCCGGACCGCCTCTTCCATAAAGGGTTCGCCTTCTTCAATAACCAGAATTTTTTCACAGTCGGCTGCAAAGCGTTGAATCTTTTTTTTGGGCATGGGATTTGAGAACCCAATGCGCAGGATTTTCACCCTGTTTTCCAGCCCAAGCTCCTTTACGGCATCTGATGCGTAGAAAAAGCTTACCCCATTGCAAATAATGCCAAACTGCCCTTCTCCTTTCACAAAATTGTACAAAGACTTCTCTGATATGGCTTCAGCTTTTTTAAGATTGTCCAGCAGTTTTACGTGGAGCTTTCTTGATACCGCCGGAACCGTCACATATTGAAAGGGATCTTTTTTAAACTCACCCTTTGTCTGTATTTTTTCCATCCTGCCCAGCTCTACAAATGCAGTGGAGTGGTTAATCCGTGTGGTCGTCCTGAGAATAACCGGTTCGCAGAGCGCTTCAGAAAGGGCAAAGGCCTGTTTTGTCATATCCTTTGCCTCCTGAACCGATGAGGGTTCAAGCACAGGAAGGCCGGCAAGTTTCCCGTAATATCGATTGTCCTGCTCATTCTGACTGGAAAACATAAAGGGATCATCTGCCGTTAAAATAACAAGCCCCCCTTTTACACCGACATAGGCAAGGGTCATCAGGGGATCTGCTGCCACATTCAACCCCACATGCTTCATCAGGCACATGGTGCGCAGTCCTGAATTGGCCGCAGCAGCGGCAACCTCAAGGGCCACTTTTTCATTGGTACTGTATTCAAAATAAAGATCGGTTTCCCGGGAGATCTGAAAAAAATTAAGGGATATTTCTGAAGAGGGTGTGCCCGGGTAGGTTGTGGCAAAGGCAAGCCCTGCCTCAACTGCCCCCCTGGCAATGGCCTCGTTTCCAAGAAGCAGTACATCTTCTTTGTCGGTTTCGCTTAAAAGCTTGTGCATGGTATTGATTCCTTTCCATTATGCTTGTTTTTCATTTTCTGAACCGGCTGCCCCTGTTTCAACACGCTGTGAGAATGGGTAAAATAACAAAAAGGGGACTGCAGCCTTATCTGATGTTCAGGTGTAAAGTTTTTCTGCATGTTCAAGGGTTGACGCATACCCTTTAAATCCCTGGATATCTTCACAGGAATTGATGGCATCTGAGGCAAAGAACCCTTCCACCATGGTTTTTTCCCCATGGCGTATCAGCCCGAAAAAAAGCACGGGGACCAGGTTCAAACCGCTGTCTCCTATGACAACGGCATATTTCAGAGGCGCCTCCCCTTTGTACACGGCATAGAGTTCCTGACTGACAGGCATGATCTGAACGATTTCAGGCCCATGGCTGTGGGTATGGGTGTGTTCACTGCAGTGGTTGCACATGTTTATAATTTCCTTTTTAATATTACAATAATAATCTTCTATCACTCGATCATAAAATTCATTTTTTCAATTTTTCCAGATCTGCTTTGGAAAAGGTGTAGACACTGCTGCAGTTGTGGCATTTTATTTCAAGGGGAAACGGCCCTTTCTCCAGCAGGTCATCTATATCCTCCTGACCCAGACAGGCCAGGTGGCCCAGCATATTTTCCCGGGTGCACCGGCAGAAAAAAGCCACTCTGGAGTGTTTTAAAAAAACCGGTGCCAGAGATTTAAAATGGGTGTTGATCAGATCTGTTATGTCAACCGATCGGGCAATGGCGTCTCCAATGGATCCCATCTGGCCAATGGCTGTTTCAGCACTGGCAAGGAGATCCTCATCCGCACCCGGCATGGCCTGGATAAAGAGGCCGCCGGCACCTGTCACCTCTCCCTGTGAATCAAAGGCAACGCTCAGGTTAAACGCAGTGGGAGTCTGTTCAGACTGCAGATAATAATTGGCCAGGTCGCCTGCAATATCTCCGTACTCAAGGGCAATTTTACCGGTATAAGGGGTTTTTGCCTTTTCAAGATATTTGGTCAGGGTAAGAAATCCTGCACCCAAAAAAGCAGAAACACCTGTTTCCTCACCCGAGGCTTGAGCAGAAAAAACTGGATTTTTTAAAAACCCTTTTACTTCACCAAATACATTGGATTCCACATCAATTCCCTTAACAGGGCCTGAACAATCAATATTCAGGCGTATTCTGTCCTTGTTTTTAAGGGTTGATGTTAAAAGCAGAGCGGCTATATATGCCTGGCCGAGAACAAGGGTTTCTACCACCCCGAGCCCGTGGTTGGCCCGCATTTCTTTTACCAGGCAGGTGGCATTGACAATACCGCCCCGTAACATCTTTTCAGCCATAAAAAAAGAATAAAGCTTTTCTCTGGCTGACGACTCAAGCCGATCCCGGGTGTTTCCATTAAAAATATCTTTTTTTATCATAAATTTCTGTTATCCTGTTTTTTTTCTGTCAAAGGTTCTCAGCTGAACTGCCTCTGCAACATGCTTATACTGAATATCCGGTTTTTTTTCAAGATCTGCTATGGTCCTTGCTATTTTTAAAACACGGCTGTACGCCCGGGCAGACAGTCCCAGCCTGTCCACAGCCGCCTCGAGAATGGATGCAGATCTCTTATCCAGGGGACAATATTTTTTTAAATGGCGGGAATCCATTTCTGCATTACAGGTCAAATTCTGTTTGTCAAAGCGCTGGTTCTGAATTTCCTTGGCCGCCTCAACCCGTTTTCTGATTTCATCTGAAGATTCTGCTCCGGTTTTTTTTGACAATTCCCTGTAGGGAACCGAAGGCACCTCAATGTGAATATCCATTCTGTCCAGAAGCGGCCCTGAAATCCTTGACCGGTACCGGTTGATTTCATACATGGAACAGGTGCACTCCCGGACGGTATCTCCAAAATATCCGCACGGACAGGGATTCATGGCAGCAACCAGCATAAAGGATGCGGGAAACTGTATCCTGGCATCCACCCTGGAAATGGTGACCATGCCGTCTTCCATGGGCTGGCGCAGGGATTCCAGAACCTTTCTTTTAAACTCGGGCAGTTCATCCAGAAAAAGGACGCCATTATGGGCCAGACTGACCTCCCCGGGAACAGGCCTGCGTCCGCCGCCCACCAGGCCGGCATTTGATACACTGTGGTGGGGCGAGCGGAAAGGCCGTTTGGTGATCAGCTGCCGATTCTCTTTGAGCATCCCGGCAACCGAATAAATCTGCGTGGTTAAAATGGATTCCTTAAAGGTAAGCCTGGGCAGAATTGAAGGTATTCTTTTGGCCAGCATACTCTTGCCTGACCCGGGCGGGCCTGTCATGATGATATTATGAGCGCCGGCAGCCGCGATTTCCAGTGCCCGCTTGGCATGATTCTGCCCCCGCACTTCAGAAAAATCCAGTTTTCTGCCGGACTCTTCTCTTTTAAAAAGCGCCTGAAGATCCGCTCTGTAGGGCTTTATGTCCTTAAACCCGGTAAAAAACCCCACAACATCGGAAAGATGCCTGACAGGCAGAACTGTCACCCCCTGAACCAGGCCGGCCTCTTTTCGATTGCCATAGGGCACCACCATTCCTTTGAGCTTGTTTTTTTTTGCAGCAATGGCTGCAGGCAGAACCCCTGTAACCGGCTTGACACTCCCGTCAAGGGACAACTCGCCTGTTATAAAATACCCTGACATGGCCTGTGGTGAAACCAGCTCTGAAGCAGCAAGCAGCCCCATGGCCACGGGAAGGTCAAACCCTGTCCCTTCCTTTCTCACATCTGCCGGCGCAAGATTAACGGTTATCCTGTCCACAGGAAAAGAATACCCTGAATTCTTAATGGCGCTTTTTACCCGGTCCCTGCTCTCCCGGACCGCTGTTTCAGGCAGCCCCACAATGTTAAAAACAGGCAATCCAAAGGAAATGTCCACTTCCACATCCACCATGCATGCTTCTATTCCGGCAGTCGCACAGCTTTTTATCCCTGCAAGCATTGATTCTCCTTATTCTTCCAAGGCCTTTCCGGGGCGGTACAGCAAAAACAAAAAAATATATTGAGCTGCTCCTCAAACTTAACTATCCGGCCCCCCGGCCGGAACATCCCGGCGGTATTTTTCTTTTTAATGTATAATATCGCAGAAATTTATGATATACAGCCAGACAGAGGGCACAGCAGGGTTGAAAAACGCAGTGTGTTCAACGAACAATAACAGCCCCCTGCAGGCCCTGGGCAATCATTAGCTGAACCCCGGTAATTAAAAAAAAATGAATTATGACAGACTAACAAGTAAACTGGTTTTTTTCAATTACTTTGTATAAGTCAATAAAATCGGGTATAACCCTAACATGGAAAAAAAATATCCCCAGCTGACCTTAAAAAAGGCGGTTTCCTTTTCAGGCATCGGTGTCCATTCCGGCAGGGAAACCTTTGTAACGATAAACCCTGCACCAGAAAATCACGGCATCCGATTCAAAAGGACAGATCTGCCGGGAACCTCTGGTATTCAGGTGCTCTTTAAAACCGTTGTAGACACAAGTCTGGCTACAGTGATCGGAGAAGACGGCGTAATTGTCTCAACCATTGAGCATCTTATGGCAGCATTTACCGGACTTGGCATAGACAACGCCCTGGTTGAAATCAGCGGACATGAAATGCCCATTATGGACGGCAGCGCAGAGACCTTTACCTCTCTTATCCTGGATCAGGGATTACAGGCGCAGAACCGGGCCAAATGCTTTTTTATTGTTACCCGGCCCATCTCCATTCATGAAGAAGAAAAATCAGTTACCATCTATCCGGATTCAGGATTTAAAATCACATGCAGCATTGATTTCGACCACCCTTTAATCGGTTATCAGAAATTTACCTTTGATCCTTTTCATGATAATTTCCTGACAGAGATCAGCCCGGCCAGGACCTTTGGTTTTGTTAAGGATCTGGAATATTTGAAAAAATTCGGCCTTGGCCGGGGCGGAAGCCTTGAAAACGCCATTGTCATTGACAGGGACAGAATCGTCAATAAAGAAGGGCTGAGATTTCCTGATGAATTTGTAAGGCATAAACTTCTCGACTGTCTGGGCGACTTTTCCCTGCTCGGTATGCCGATACAGGGACATATTAAAACCCACAGATCCGGCCATGCCCTTAACCACGCCTTTATTAAAAAATTTCTCATGGAAAAACAATCATGGACAACTGGACCTGTTGAGATGGAGCTCAATACCAAATGAAAAACTATTTTGCCGGACAACCCATTTTTATCATGGCAGTCACCCTTCTGATTCTTGTATTTGCTGCTTTTCCAGCAAATGTCAGGGGCAAGGAAAAAGCATCCATCGAAAATATTATCATAGCCAATACAAGGGATGATTTAATTGCCTATTTTGATGTGGCAGATGCATTTACAGAAAAAATGAGTCAGGCGGTTATAAACGGCATTCCTGCCACATTTTCATTTTATATCTCCATATATAAACCCAGAAGCGCCTGGTTTGACAAGAAAATAGCAGAAAAAGAAATCGCTTCCACCCTGAAATACAACAGCCTTAAAGAAAAATTCACTGTAACCAGGCCCTGGAATATCAGCCAGGTCTGTGTCACAGAGACTTTTGATGAAGCCAGGAGGAAAATGACTGAAATTGACAATTTAAAGATTGTCTCCCTTGATCGTTTAACCAAAGGTGAAAAATATCAGTTAAGGATAAAAGCCGAGTTAAACAGAGTCACCCTGCCGCTTTATCTTCATCATGTTCTGTTTTTTGTTTCCTTGTGGGACCTGGAAACCGACTGGCATACCATTGATTTTATTTATTAACAAACGACCCCTGAATTGAAAATACTGCATTTTCATGCAGTCCTGTTTCAAAATCTGCACACCCTGTCCGTATGCCTTTTATTTCCGGTTAAAACCGGCATTCAAAAGGGGTTCTGGAGAATTCAGAGTAAAGATGGAATCTAACGGCAACAGCGTTGAACTTGAAAGAAAAAAAAGGAAAAAAGAAGGGCTTATCCTGATTTTTATTCTTATGGTCATTGCCCTTTTAACCTTTGCGGAAATTCAGATATCAGGGTTCAGTACAGATTTTCCCGTATCAAGCACTGTGCTGATGTTTATCCTTATCAACACAAACCTTCTTCTGCTTCTGGCACTGATTCTTCTGGTCTTTAGAAATCTTGCAAAACTTTACTATGAAAAAAAAAACAAAACACTTGGAACAAGGCTCAAGACAAGACTTGTGGCTGCATTTATCACCCTGTCCCTTGTTCCCACAACGGTTTTGTTCTTTTTTTCCATTCATTTTATCTCGACAAGTCTGGCGTTCTGGTTCAATGCGCCGGTTGAACAGGCCCTTGAAAACTCCCTGTCTGCCGGACGTAAATTTTATGAATACGTTGAGAACCAGAACCTGTATTTTGCCAAAAGAGCCTCTTTTCAGATCCATTCCAGAAAACTGCTGGAACCGGACAAAACCACGGATTTATCCCGGTATATCAAGGTTGTTCAACAAGCTTTCAATATTGATGCCCTGGAAATATACACCCCTGATGCCAAAAGATCGGCCCTGTCCCTGGCCAATGAACTGAGCAACCACTATTTTGGTATACTGACAAGCAAAAACCTGATGAAAATATCCGAACTGAACCCGGCCGTGACCATCACCAGCCAGGAAGAACCGGGAGAATTCATAAAAACCATTGCAGCGGTTCCCTTTGGCGTATCCCCTGACCTGGCAGAGGCCTTTATTGTTATCAGCGTTCTGATCAGCCCCGAACTGTCACAAAACCTGGCAACCGTCTCAAAGGGAATTGAAGAATACAACCAGCTGAAAATGATAAAAAAACCCGTACAGACCTCAACCTATATCGCCCTTTCCATTGTCGCTCTGCTGGTGATCTTCTGTGCGGTGTGGTTCGGGTTTTACCTGGCCAAAACCATTACCATCCCCATTATGAAATTTGCTGAAGGCACCCAGAGGGTGACCAACGGGGATCTTAACTATCAAATTGATTTCAGATCAGATGATGAGCTGGGTATTCTGATCAGCTCCTTTAACTCCATGACAAAGGAACTGGCCGCCAACAGGGAAAAAATTGCCGTCTGGGAAAAAAAACTCAGGGAACAGAACAGAAAAATTGAAGAAAGCCGCCAGTACATGGCCATTGTCCTTGAAAATATCTCCGCAGGGGTGATATCCCTCAGTAAAAAGGGGAAAGTCTTAACCATAAACAAGGCTGCGGAAAAAATGCTGGATTTAAACCAGAATGACATTATCAACCACAATTACAAGGATATTCTCAAGGGAGAATATCTGAAAATTGCAAAAGACATTAATGAAAAAATCAACTTTTCAGCTGACAGTATGGAGTTTCCCCTTTCCATAGCAATCAACGGCAGCCCAAGGCATTTTGCTGTTCATTTTAATGCGTTAAAAAACAAATCCAATCAAAATATCGGCACTGTCATGGTGTTTGATGATGTAACCGAACTGGAAAAAGCCCAGCGTCTGGCTGCCTGGCGTGAAGTTGCCCGGCGGATTGCCCATGAGGTCAAAAATCCTTTAACCCCCATAAAACTCTCCGCCCAGAGGCTGAAACGCAGGTATTCAAAAACAATCAAAGAGGATATATTTGACTCATGCACAGATATGATTATTGAGCATGTTGACCTTATCAGAAATATCGTCAATGAATTTTCCACCTTTGCCAAATTCCCCGACACCACCATTCTTCCCTGCAGAATTGAAACCATCATTGAAGAAACCGCTGCCCTGTACAAGGAAGGGCTGGAAAAAGTTGAAATAAACACACACTATGATAATAATATACCTGAAGTCAGACTGGACAGGCAGCAGATGAAGCAGGCATTTATCAATCTTTTTGACAATGCCATTGCAGCTGTCAATAAAAAGGGGGCCATTTCCATTACCACTTCCTTTGATGATATTCTGAATATACTCAGGATAGAATTTGCCGATAACGGACAGGGAATATCAGACAAGGAAAAAACAATGCTGTTTGAACCTTATTTTTCAACCAAAAAATCCGGAATGGGACTGGGCCTGGCCATTGTCAACTCCATTATTTCCGATCACAAGGGAATGATACGGGTACAGGACAACACCCCCTGCGGAGCAAAATTTATCATTGAACTTCCAGCATAAAAGAGGCGCTTATGTATCCAGCCGTATTAATTGTTGATGATGAAAAATCCATTATTCAATCCCTTGACGGAATACTGTCCGACGACGGATTTGAGGTTCTCCATGCCGCCAACGGATATGAGGCCATAAAAAAAATTGAAGCGGAATCTCCTGACATTGTTCTTCTGGATATATGGATGCCGGGGATGGACGGCATAGAAACCTTAAAGGAGATCAAAAAAGATTTCCCCAATCTGCCCGTTGTCATGATCACAGGTCACGGTACCATTGAATCTGCTGTTGACGCCACAAAATCCGGGGCATTTGACTTCCTTGAAAAACCCCTTTCCATTGACAAGGTGATCGTAACCATCAACAATGCCCTTCATTTCAGACGTCTTGAAGAAGAAAACAGATACTTGAGAAAAAAAAGCATTGAAAAAAACTCCATAAACGGCTCCAGCCGGGCAGTTCAAAAATTGAATATGGAAATAATGAACGCAGCTCCCTTTGACACCTCAATTCTCATCACAGGTGAAAACGGCACTGGAAAGGAGCTTGCCGCAAGAACCATCCATCAATTGAGTTCCCGGCCGGAAGAGCCTTTTATCATTGTCAACTGCGCGGCCATACTTGCTGAAAACATAGACAGGGAACTGTTTGGCCATGAAAAAGGCGCTTTCCCCGGCGCCTGTGCCAAAAACAAGGGAAAATTTGAACTGGCCTCCGGCGGCACACTTTTTCTGGATGAAATCGGAGACATGAACCTGGCAACCCAGGCAAAAATTCTAAGAACCCTGGAATCTAAAACCTTTCAGAGGATTGGCGGGGGAAGGACCCTGCAGGTGGATGTCAGAATAATTGCAGCCACAAACAAAAACCTTGAACAGGAGATCCAGAAAGGCAGATTCAGACAAGACCTTTTTTACCGCTTGAACGGGATTCCTGTCCACGTCCCGCCCCTAAGAGACAGAAAGGAAGATATCCCCATACTGGTGGATATCTTTCTTGCTTCCTTTGCCAGGAAAAACAAAGACACCCCAAAGACCATTGAAAAAGACGCGATTGATCTTCTGATGCAGTATCACTGGCCCGGGAACGTAAGGGAACTTAGAAATCTCATTGAACGGCTCTCCATCATGACCCGGGGCAGCTGCATTGAATTTTCTGACATACCCGCTCCCTACAACAATGAAAAATCAGACCGGGCAGACAGCCAGATTGATCATCTTCTGAAACTGACACGGCTTGAGGATGCCAGAAAACAATTTGACCAGGCGTTTCTTAAACAAAAACTCATGCAGGAAAAGGGAGATATCCAGTCTGCTGCAGAAAAGGCCGGAGTGGCCCCTTCGGATCTGTCAGATATGCTGGGCCGTTGACCAACGGCTTCACCCCCCATGAACAGAAAGATAGGGACACTTCGAAATATAGGGACACTTTACTTATTTTTTATATGAAAGTTTTAAGTTTTAAGTTTTAAGTGTTAAGTGTTAAGTGTTAAGCCAGTGACGGCAGACGGCTTTCATGATTTGTAGTGCCCGTCAGAGCATGGGGGTTTATATGAAACAGCCGATAAAGCGCCCCAGCTGTTTCATGTTTCGTTGTGATGCTGTGCATCATGGGGGGTTATATGAAAGCCATCAGCTGTCAGCTGTCAGTACTCTGCTAACAGCTAACACTCGGTTATCAAGTTTTTATGGAAGGGCCGATTAAGAGCCCTCAGCGGTTGCCTGTCAGGAACATTGAGAACCTAAGGAGATCTGACTTTTTCCCTGCCAGGCGTTAAGAAAATCAAGCTGTTTGAGGACCAGTGGCCGCAGTTCTTGATTTTTAGCCTGGCTGGGAAAAAGTCCTCCGTCGTTCTCGTTCCTGACAGGCAACCGCTGAGGGCGGCGCTATTCAAAAAACTTGATGATCGAGTAACAGCTTTCATGCTTTGTTGTGTCTGTCAAGGCATGGACGTTATATGGAAGTGTTATATGAGAATAATTAGCGGAACAAACAAGGGGAAAAAGCTCTCCAGTATCTCAGGCAGAGACATAAGGCCCACATCAGACAGGGCAAGGGAGGCTGTTTTCAATATCCTTGGACAAAGGACCATTGGCGCACATGTACTTGATCTGTTTGCCGGAACAGGCGCCCTTGGCCTTGAAGCCCTCAGCCGTGGGGCAGAAGAGGTGTGCTTTATCGATATTTCACAGGCTGCCTGCGCTGTTATTAAAAAAAATATAGAATTGTGCAGATGCCGTGACAGGGCAACCCTTATCTGCCAGGACCTGACCCGGCAGGTCATTCCTTTTAATCTTGAGAAAAAAAAATTTGATCTCATATTCATGGACCCTCCCTACGGCGGACATTTTCTCAAGGCCGCCCTGACTGATCCAGGTTTAAGACAGGCAATGGGAGAAGATACCCTTATCATCGCTGAGCACTCTGTAAAGGAAAAAGGGGTTGAAAGCATTTCAGGACTTGACATTATGGACCAAAGGAAATACTCAAGGAGCCTGATAACATTTTTTACCCGAACACAGGAATCTGTCCGCAATGAATGTATTGAAAACGGAGCTTATATCCATGGAAAACACACCTAAAACTGCCATCTATCCCGGATCTTTTGACCCTTTGACCAACAGCCACATTGATATCATTGAAAGAGGCCTGAAGATTTTTGACAAAGTCATTGTAGCGATCATGCACAATCCTGCCAAGACCTGTCTTTTTTCAGTTGAAGAACGGCTTGAGATGATTAAAAAAAGTTTTAAAAACAATAAAAACATACTGGTGGATTCCTTTGACGGTCTTGTGGTGGATTATGCCAGAAGGCACAATGCCGTTGCCCTGCTCAGGGGCATGAGAGCGATTTCAGATTTTGAAAATGAATTTCAGATGGCCCTTATGAACCGCCGGCTAAACAGAGACATTCAAACGGTATTTCTCATGACCGGCCTGCGCTGGATTTTTACCAGCTCCTCCATTATAAAGGAAGTTGCCATGTTTGGCGGAGATATTACTGGAATGGTTCCCAGTCCGGTAAAATGCAGGATGGAAAAAAAATTCTCCCGTAAAAACGACTGACGCTCATGGATCTCTGGCAGCTTAAAGTTTTTACAAGCGTGGTCACCCATAAAAGCTTTTCCAGGGCAGGAGAAGCCGTACACATCTCCCAGCCGACGGTAAGCAGTCACATAAAGGAATTGGAAACCCATTTCCACTGCACCCTGATTGACCGCCTGGGCAGGGAGGCTGTTCCCACAAAAGCGGGAAAGCTCCTTTTCACCTATGCCAGCAGACTGCTGTCCCTGACCGGGGAAACAGAATCTGTGATGAATGATTTTCTGGGAAATATAAAAGGAGACCTTGTCATTGGCGGCAGCACCATCCCTTCCGGGTATATCATACCCAGAATCCTGGGACCCTTTGCCGCAGAGTTCCCGGAGATATTTATTCACCTGCGTACCGGAGATACCGCAGAAATCATTGACACTGTTTTAAAAGGTGAAATTGAGACCGGAATCGTGGGAGCAGAAATTAACCATCCCAGCCTGATTCAGGAAAAACTCATCAACGATGAGATGAAACTCATTGTTCCCGCATCCCACAAATGGGCAGACCTGGAGCAAATCGACTGCCCTTCCCTTTTCAAAGAATTATTCATTGCCAGGGAAAAGGGCTCAGGCACCTGGAAAACCTTAACAGAAACCATGACTGATGCAGGATTTACACCTGACAGATTAAGGATCATTGCACGCCTCGGCAACACCGCCTCTGTTATCCAGGGGATTATAAACAACGCCGGGATTTCAATACTGTCTGTGATTGCCGTTGAAGAATATATAAAGAGCGGCAGGTTAAAAGCCCTTTCAGTTAATGATTTGAATCTGAAAAGAAGCTTTTACATTACCACCCACAAAAAACGGACCCTGTCACCCATTGCAGAGACATTTGTTCATTTCATAAAAAATTTCTTTAAAGCACAAGACTAAGCCAGGATATAATTCCACATCTTCGATCCTGTCTTCGTTGTGGGCACACTGCTCATGCCGGTTTTATAAGAAAGCCATCAGCCGTCAGCCATCAGTACTCAGCTAAAAGCTAAAAGCTAAAAGCTTTCATGCTTCATTGTGTCCGCCAGGGAATGTGGGTTATACGAAAACAATGCCGGGACACTGGCGTGCAAGATCTTCTTTTTTTCTATATTTAAAGGATTCCCAGAAGGGAAAGGTGCGGCACTGATTCGGCCGGACCGGATATATGGAACACCGTCCCTTATGATCAAGGAACACACAACGGTACTCATCTTCAGAAAACTCTTCTCTAATGGAGATCCAATTGTCCACCCTGTCAAAGTAGATATCAAAACCATCAATAATATTTATCTTTAAAAACGCGCACACCGCCTCTATTTCCCGTGGAGAAATCCAGATATCACCGGGTTCCCCCCTGCAGCAGAACCCTTTACACGTCCTGCACAGAGCAGGGGCAAATTTAAAATCAAATCCCTTTTTTTCAATAAAATGACCGTCGGGCAGAGGGCAATTCAGGGCTTTATGCTGAAAGACAGCTGAGGCATCAGAACAATTTATTCCCCAGAACCAGGGACTCC
>JAWOEJ010000296.1:0-6699 GCA_046482845.1 Desulfobacteraceae bacterium
CAGGGTTGTCCCCTCTGCTGCTGCCCTGCTTGGCGCTTTAACAAAGGCCGGTCCCTTTTCCCATTTACAAAATCTGTTTGGTGGGCTCACAGATGTGACAAAAACGTCCATCCAGGAAAATTTGCAGTCCAGCCCTTTTTTTTCAGAAATGAAAGCAGATCCATCCCTTATGGGAGAAAGCGCCGGACAGACAGGAAAGATGCTGCAGCAGCTTGGGGAGAAACTCCTTGAACTGGCCTTAAAATCTGAACAGGCAGACAAGGGTTTTCTGCCCCGGGTTCTAAATCAAAGCGGTCTGCTTCACGAAAGAAATCTGTCCCGGCTTTTATTTAATCCGCCCTCTGTTTTGGGGAAAGAATCTCCTGTTTTGGGGAAGGAATTCTTAGCTGCGGGGAAAGATGTTCCTGTTTTTGGGAAAGAACTGCCTGAAAAATTTTCTGATCTGGATCTCAAGGCCTTTGTTTTAAAATCCCTGGCAGGAGATACGGGAAAAGATCCAGGCCTGATCCGGTCTTTAAAGGGGTTTGCTGAAACCATTGAAAAATTTCAGGTTTTAAATCATCACACCTCAGATACCAATAGATATTTGATTCCCTTTCCTGTTTTTGCCGATGATTCACTGGGGTCAGGACAGCTTTTCCTGGATCTGGGCAAAGCCGCCAGGGAAAGGGACAAAAAGGAAAGCCGTCTGATTAAACTCTCCATTCTTTTGAATATGTCTTTCCTGGGTGCCGTCAGGGTGGACGGGTCTGTTCTGAACAAGGAGATTTCAGGGATTTTCAAGGTCTCCAGTGAGGACATGGTTAAATTTGTAAAATCGCATATTCCAGATCTTAAAAAAGCGCTTTTAAAACAGGGGTTTACCCTGACCAGCATGGAATGCCGAATGGCCGCTTCTGCAGACCTTGAAGAAAATGCGCTTTTTAATATGGTTTTAAAAGAGGATCAGGACAGGGCAGAGCAGGGTGTGGATATAATTATATGAAAACCAGGGGGATTCAAATCGGGGTTGGTTTTTTTGCCCTGTGCACAGGTGCTTTGATTTATCTTGTGGGCCGGCCTCCGGAATCCACCTATTTTGTGGATCAGTTTTTTTACAAATTTACTTTATATGGAATCATTCCAAATATTTTTGGAAGTGCCCATAACAATCTGGCATCTTTTCTGCACGTGTTTTCCTTTGTAATGATATCAGCAGGTATTTCAGCTGATTCAAAAACCGGATATTTAATGACAGCCCTGGGCTGGGCCGCGGTTAATACGGCTTTTGAAGTCGGTCAATATTTTGACACGGCTGCTGCCGCCATGGTTCCGGCATGGTTTGAAAATTATCCCCTGCTTGAAGCAGTGGACAAATATTTTACAGCCGGCTGTTTTGATATCTTTGATATTGCAGCTGTTTTTGCAGGCGCAGCAGCTGGTTTTTTTGTACTGGTTGGTATAGACCTTTATCTTGTAAGATCAGGGGTGAGCTCAAACTATTTGAAGAAAAAAGGATTTTAAATGAATAAGATAAGTGCTTTAAAAATCATGCGGGGGGCAGCTGGATGTTTTGTTGCTGTTCTGGGGATGGCAGCCATTATTGCAACCGGTGGAGACAGCGGGGGAGGGTCTGACGATGCAGCACCACCGGCAACCGGTGTGGTAATTGATATGCCGGCTGACGGCAGTGCCTATGTTAACGGCAGCACTGTCAGTTTTATCAGTAAATTATCAGAGCCGGCCGATGGTGAGACCTATACGTATTCCTGGGTTTCAGACCAGGACGGGGAGCTTGGCACGACAACCAATGTCGCCTCCAGTGCCCTTTCTTCAGGTTCACATGAAATTATTCTGACGGTAACAGACGCTGCCGGTAATACCGTGGGCTCTGATTCAGTCAACATTACCATTGGCGAGGCAGATACCTCTTCTGATACCACACCATCAAACACCCCGCCCAATGCAGACATTACCTCACCTTCAACCCTTCTATCCTTTAATACAGGGGAAACCATTACCTTTGAAGGAACAGGAACAGATGCTGAAGACGGTACTTTGACCGGAGATTCCCTTGTGTGGGGGTCAGACCGGGACGGCGGCCTTGGTACAGGCACCTCCCTTTCCAATGCCAGCCTAAGTGAAGGCGAGCATACCATTACCCTCACGGCTTCAGACAGCAGCGGCAGTTCAGCCATGGCGTTTATCATTATCACGGTGGGGTCTTCGGCCAATGCGCCGGCGGTTATAATTTCAAGTCCTGCAGAAAGTCCTTCAGGCACCTATGAGGCCAAAGCCGGGGATACCATCAATTTTACCGGCAGTGCATCAGACTTTGACGGATCTCCCATTGCAGATGAAAATCTTGAATGGATTTCTTCAAGGGAGGGAAAAATTGGAACCGGCAGCGTATTGGCCCTTGACACCAGCAATATCCCTTTGAAAAATGCGCCCTTAAAAGAGGGTGACCATACCATTTACCTCAGAGCTTCAGGCAGTGCAGGCACAGGTCAGGCATCCATAGAAATCACCCTTGTGAATACAGGCCCTGCTGCAGACATATCCAATCCACCCAAAACCTGCCCAGATACCAATACCCTGTGCCAGACCTTTGCCCCGGGAGAATGGATTGATTTTCATGGAACTGCTTCAGACAGTGAAGACGGGGACCTTTCCGGAGACAGTCTTGAATGGCGATCCCATATAGACGGGCTTCTGGGAACGGGTGAAAGCCTGAGTATCAATACAGACAATGTCCAGGCCCTGAACAATTCCCCCATGACCCATGGGGAGCATATCATCACCTTGATGGCAAAGGACAGCTGGGGCTCAACTGGAACAGATTCGATTATCATCAATATCGGGGAAAACACCCCGCCTGTCCCTTCCATTACCTACCCTGAAGGGGATTATACCAGTCCGGCACCCACAGGCTATGTTACTTTTTACGGAAAGGCCGAAGACGCGGAAGAAGGGTCACTTACAAGCGATACCCTGGAATGGTACCGCTCGGATCAGGCCAATAAAATCACGCCCGAGGAAGCATCGGGATCAGGGGTGCTGACCTCCTCAGTAAGGCTTGATATTTCTTCCTTTGAAGCAGGCACCCATACCATTACCCTTGTGGCCACAGACAGCAATGGGGAAAAAGGGGTTGTCACGCGCAGTATAACCGTTCCCTAGAGAAGACATATCACTTGATAATCGAATAAAAGGAAATGAATATGTTTGACCATCTCATGACTTTTTTTAAAAAAAGAACAGCCTGCTTTGCCAGCTTTTTTGTTTTTTTTATCATGACGCTTGTGTCAGCCTTTGGTGCAGAACCTGTGGTTACCATCACATCTCCGGATGATGGCTCTGACGCTTTTTACGGAAATCGTGTGGATTTTGTGGGCAGCGCTGTTGATGATACAGACGGGGATTCAATTGTTTCTTACAGCTGGATATCGGACCTGGACGGTGCGCTTTCCGCAGATCTGACCTTTCATTCAGACAACTTAAGCGTGGGCGAACATTCGATTACGCTCTTTGCAACAGATTCAGAATCTGAAATTGGGATTGCCGTAATTACTTTAACTATTATGAACAATAATCCCACTGCTGAGATCTCTTCTCCCAACGGAGGTCAGAGCTTTGACTATGGAGAAAATATCAATTTTACAGGAACAGGAACAGACATAAAGGACGGGGCCCTCAGCGGTAACAGTCTGTCCTGGTCCTCAGATATTGACGGTGTGATCGGGGCGGGTCAGGATTTCGGCACCACTAACCTTTCCAGAGGCTCACACACCATTACCCTGACTGTCACAGATTCCAACGGCGGCACAGGAACTGCCGCAGTGGTTATACATGTCAGAAACACCGGTCCGGAAATTGAGATAAGTGCTCCGGCAGACGAAACAGATTTTGCCTTTGGTGAGCTGATTCATTTTCAGGGAAACGTTTTAGACCCTGAAGAAGGCAATTTGACCGGGGATGCCCTTGTCTGGACCTCAAGCCGGGGAGATCCCATGGGAACAGGGGAAAGTTTTGCCATTGATACGCTCTCAATCGGCAGCCATGTCATAACCCTGACTGCAACGGACAGCGAAGGCGCAATCGCAGAGGCATCCATCAATATCACAGTGAAGGATCAGGGGCCTGACAGTATTTCCATTGACAAGCCCATGGACGGGGCAAGTTTTTATCTCGGTGAATTTATCGAATTTGCAGGAAGAGCTTTTGACAAAGAAGACCAGCCTTTAGAAGATGTTTCCCTGGTGTGGACTTCAGATTTTGAAAAAACATCATCGAATCCAACAGGAACAATAGGTGAGGGAAATTCCTTTTCAGTAAACAATCTGAAAAAAGGAGAACACCTGATAACCCTGACGGCAACAGACAGCAGCAATGCGTCTGTTTTAACCTTTATTGTGATAGAGGTGCTCAATCAGCTTCCAGTTCCCCGGATCACAGCGCCTTTAAACAACGCGTCCTTTGTTCAGGGGGAAGAAGTCAATTTTTCAGCCAGTGTCACCGATGCCGAAGATGAGCAGCTTACCGGCAGCGCCCTTGTCTGGAACTCAGATATAGATGATGTGATCGGTACGGGTGTGACCCCGTCAGCTGTTCTTTCACCTGGAAAGCACACCATTACCCTTATGGCCATTGATTCCCAGGGTGACAGCGCAGAAGACAGCATTTCCCTGACCGTTGAAGCCGGACAGGAAAATGACCCATTAGCCCTTGAAAAAGACAATGTGTCAGTTAATTCCGTGTCTCTGTGTCTGGATGCCACTGAAACCATAAGTATCACCGGCGGATTCCTGCCCTTAAGAGCCAGTATAAAGCAGTATTCTCCACAAATTGTTGAATCTGAGATCACCCAGCGTATATTGACAATCAACCCCCTGGAAACCGGGACCACAACACTTGAGGTCCGGGATCACAATGAACATGTCATTTCTTTGACGGTTGAGGTGCTGCCCGAATCAGGCGAATTTTCCACTGCCAGCGCAGGACCGGATCAAAATGTGATGGAATTTGAAACTGTGACCCTTGACGGGTCTTTTTCAGTGCCGGGCAATTACGGAATCACATCCTGGAACTGGCAGCAGATCAGCGGGAGCGTAAATGTGGTTCTGGCAGATCCCTCAGCTGAAATAACGACCTTTGTGGCCCCTTGTGCGGATTTTGTCTCATCATTGACCTTTCAGCTGACCATAACAGACAATAAGGGAAATAAAAGTACAGACGAAATAACAGTGAGTGTTGGGGACAACGGCATAGAGCAATTTCCAGATCTGGCGGCCACCTTTAAAAGTGCCGACGGCTCCCATAATCTGGGCATGAACATAGTTGGACAGGGGGATCTGGTTCTGCTCAAGGGCCGTTATTCAGAATTTGTTTCAGAACAGTACAACAGGCCGGGCAATATGATTTACGGGCTGATACAGTGCAGAATCAAGGTACCCTCTCCAGGGGACAGTGCTGATTTTATTATTTATCTGCCCCAGGGCCTGGCCCAGGACTACAGCTGCTACAAGTACAATGATGCAAAGGGGTGGTATGGGGTCACAGAAAACATCATGTTTGATGCCGCCAGGCAAAAAGCGTATATTTCCATTGTGGACGGCGGTCCCTGTGATGATGACGGCGCTGCCGACGGGATCATCACCGATCCCCTGACCTTTGGCACCCCGCCCATGGAAAACACCGACCCGCCTGCAGCAGAGCAAGATAGCGGAGGCGGCGGCGGAGGCGGCGGCTGCTTTTTATCCACCCTTTTCTAAATACCGTAAATACCGGTAAATACCGGGACACTTTACCTATTTCGGTAAAAACGGGGACACTTGGTAAAAACGGGGACACTTTACCTATTTCAAAATACGGGGACGACCCGCATAAAAAAGCCGTATGTATTCGGGAGATTCAGAAGTCGTTGAAGTATTCGGCTAAAAGTTTGGTTGAAGATAAGATACAATCGCTGGGCGTATCGCATTTGTTTGAAGTTACGCAGACCGAGATCCGGCACCGGCACGGCACGGGCGTTACTATCTTTCAGGGGATGCAAGACCACACGGCAGAATCAATCAAATCATTGGAAGGCTTTGATATTGCATGGGTAGAGGAAGCGCAAAGCCTTTCCAAGCGCTCGCTTCGGCTGCTGCGCCCGACCATCCGATCAGACAAAAGCGAGATCTGGTTTTCATGGAACCCCGACCAGCCGCATGATGCCGTTGCTCAGTTTCTGGACAGTAAAAACGGGCCGCCGCCGAACAGTATATGCGTTCATGTCAATTACGATCAGAACCCGCTTATCAGCGAAACGCTACTGGAGGAAATGCGTGCCGACCGAAAGCGGATGCCGCCTGAAGATTTCGCACATATATGGCTCGGCGAATACAACACCAAGTCCGATGCGATCATCTTCTCCAGCCACTACCGGATCGACGATTTTCAGCCCTCCGCGTTCTGGGACGTGCCGTATTACGGATTAGACTTCGGCTTTGCATCCGACCCGACCGCAGCGGTAAAAGCCTGGACGTACCGAAACACGCTCTATATCGAATACGAAGCGGGGCGCACGAAATTAGAGCTTGACGATACGGCTGCGTATCTGACCGAAGCCATCCCGGATATTGCCAGCCATGCGATACGCGCCGATAATGCCCGACCGGAGGCCATCAGCTACCTCAAGCGGCACGGACTGCCCTCGATCAAGGCCGCCGACAAGGG
>JAWOEJ010000301.1:0-29265 GCA_046482845.1 Desulfobacteraceae bacterium
AATTCCCAGCTGTACACCCTGGTGGGGGATTACTATTATAATACCGGTGCCTTTGAAAAAGCAGTTCATGCCTATGAGAATGTCCTGAAAATTGACGGGAATAATGTCAATGCGCTAAACAACCTGGCATGGCTCTTTGCCACCTGCAGTAAAACATCACTGCAGGATCATAAAAGGGCCCTTGTACTGGCCAAAAAAGCCCTTCGCTTAAGTCAGGAACCCCATATTCTTGATACCTATGCAGAGGCCTGTTTTTTAAACGGGCACTACAGCGAGGCCGTCCATGTTGCTGAACAGGCCCTGGAAAAGGCAGAATCGCGTAAAGAATACTATGAAGCACAGTTGAATCGGTTTCAAAGCAAATATTAACCCCGTTTTTTTCGAACCTGGTTGCCTTTTCACCTTTTCTACCTTAAGGATCAGGGATCTGGAAAAAAATAATATACGTATTTTGAACAGGATTTTTGCCCGTCTTCAAGACGCGGCATGAAATATGTCCCATTAAGACTTTTAATAAAAGTCAGGGCTTTTAAATCCGGTATTGAAAAATTTCGTTTTTTACATAGTCCACAGTCTAACTGGAGGGTTTGTGCATAGGGAGTTTTAGATAAAAAACCAGGGTTTGATCAGGCACGGCCTTATTTGAAAAGACTTGGCTTCATTCCTTTTTGATTTATGGGTTGACATAAAATTATGACTCGCCTATATATCATTTGATAAATCGTGTGATATGAACTCTGTAGATTTTAGATTTCCCGGTATCACAAGGAGAATGCCAGTGAACGACCCAACAACCGATATCCCTCGACTGATCCGTAATTTGCGACTGCGCATGGGACTTACCCAGGAAAAATTTGCTGCCAGGCTTGGTGTGACCTTCCCCACCATCAACCGTTGGGAAAATGGTCGTGCCAGACCTTCTCCTCTGGCCATGGAAAAAATTGAATCGCTATTGCGCAGTCTGGGAGAACAGGGCAGTGATCTTCTGGCTGAGTTTATGGGTGATAAACCACTTTAACCAAGAATATTCAATTGCCGGTAAAACACAGGCTTCGGGAACATATATTAATGACCACAAGCAAAACCAGGGAAATCATTGACCGGATTTTCAAAGAACCGGGTGTCAAATACGAACTCACCGAGTTTGAAGCGTTGGGCAAGCCAATCCACGAGATCCTGGATATTTATGACAAAACCGTTGAAACCGGCAGGGAAGCCGGAAAGATCAAGTTTTTTTTGAAAAGTCAGGTGCCCTTTTCTTCGGGCAGGGAAGAGGTCCAGGTATATGTGGAAGGTGGCAAGTCAGCACCGGAAGAGATTGTTCGTCAGCTCTGGGTATATAAACTGATTCACCAGTATGGCTATCAATCCGATGAAATTGATCTGGAAAAGAGCGTTCAGTTCGGCACCGAGGTGGGTACCAAGGCTGCCGATATCATCGTTTATACAGATGTTGACAAGGAAACACCCAAGATCATCATTGAGTGCAAAAAGCCCAAACGCAAGGATGGTATCGAGCAGCTCAAAAGCTACATGAACGCGAAGGGTGCTCCTGTGGCGGTCTGGTCCAACGGCAGTGATAGCGTAATTCTTTATCGTCCCTACCCCAAGCAGTTTGATGATACCCTGGTGGATATCCCCCGGCGCGACCAGGAACCCAAAGATGTCCTTGAGGCCAAAAAGACCCTGCTGCAACTCAGAACCGAATTCAATTTCAAGAAAATTGTCCAGGATCTGGAAGAACTGGTGCTGGCAGACAGCGGCAAGGATGAGTTCAACGAGATTTTCAAACTGATTTTCGCCAAGATATGGGATGAACGGGAGGCACAGGAAAACCGGAAAGACAAGGTGGTGGAGTTCCGCAAAGCCCTGGATCCGGACATCACCTATGACCGCATCAATTCCCTTTTTAAAAAAGCTGCCGACCAGTGGCCTGGTATTTTCCGGGACGGTGAAGATATTGAGTTGACCAAACGGCACCTTCAGGTTTGTGTTGGTCCGATTGAAGGGGTCCGGCTTCTGGGATCGAACCTGCGGGTCATGGACGATGCGTTTGAATACCTGCTTCCCACGGAAGCCAAAAAGAAAAAAGGGCAGTTTTTTACCCCTCGCCATGTGGTGGAGATGTGCGTGCGCATGCTCAACCCCAGACGCAATGAATATGTCATGGATCCGGCCTGCGGTTCGGCCGGGTTTTTACTGCATGCCATGGATTGGTGCTACCCGGCGTCTGACCATGATAAACGGGAGCTTCGTAAATTCAAGTATGCTTCCAAATACCTGTGGGGGATTGACTTTGAAACCCGTGCCTCCAAAACAGCCCGGGCTTTGATGCTCATTGCCGGTGACGGCCACACCAACATTTTCGGCCCGGATGTGAGCAGCCTGGATCCCAGAACCTGGTATGAAACCGCTTCAGGACAGGCCCTGATGCAAGGGTTGCGGGAAAAGAAACTGACCATCAAAAAGATTCCAAGTCAGGAAACCCTGAAGGACGAGGACCATGCCTGGGATTATTTTGAAAACCTGAAATTTGATGTCATCCTTACCAATCCTCCCTTTGCCGGTGAAATGAAAGACCGGAAAATGCTGTCCCGGTATGAACTGGCCAAACCTGCCCTTAAACGCGCTAAAGACAAATCCCCCAAAGAAGAGCGTGATGTGCTTTTCATCGAGCGGGTGTTAAAGATGCTCCGACCCGGGGGGCGGGCTGCCATTGTCCTGCCCCAGGGAAAATTCAACAACTCTTCCCTGGCATTCATCCGTGAATGGATTCTCAAAAAAGCACGTCTCCTGACTGTGGTGGGCCTGCACCCCAACACGTTCAAGCCCCACACCGGTACCAAAACATCGGTCTTGTTTTTTCAAAAATATACTGAGCAGGCATTAGCCGGAATCGAGACAGTGAAACAGGAGGTGGCGGCCGCCTGCCCGAATTATGAAAAAGAGATCCAGGATCTGATTGCGGCGCATCAGTATCTGACTGATGTGCCGGATGAAAAAATTCCCGAAGAGATCGCCGATCTGATGGCAGAATCATTTGCCGAACCGGAACCGGAACTGCCGGATATTTCCCCAGGTGATAAGGATTATGAACTGGATGAGCCGGAACAGTTAATGGCAGCCGAAGGCAGCCCTAACCTGGAAGACCGGATCATCGAAGCCGAAGAAAAGCGCGACAGCTTCAAAGCGGAACTGATCCGGATCAAACAGAAGTTGAGTGACCTGGCCAGCGATATCGAAGCCCTTCAGCAGCAGCACCAGATGGAGATCGACGCCATCAGCCAGCAATGGGAAGGGACCAAACGCGATCTTCAGATTCATCTCAAACCTGTCAAGGCGGAACAGAAAGCCGCAGTAAAAAAACTTAAGGACAAACAGAAAGTCAGGCAGAAGACCTACAAGGCTGAAATCAAGGCACTGGAAAAAGTCATCCCAGAGGCGGAAACCGCAATCAAGCTCCTTACCAACAAAGGGAAGCTGGAAATGATCCTGGAAGATCCGGATTTGACCGGCACCCTGAAAGAACGCTGGATTGCCACCGAGGCAGCCAAACGCCTGGACTATCCCATCTTCATGGCCGTGAGCGAACGCGGCGGTAAAAACAACTCCGGGGATTACGAATATCGGGTGGATGAAGACGGCCATCTGGTAGAGTTCCCCGATGGACATCCCCAGGAAGGTCAAATGGTGGTGGACCAGGACCTGGTTAATTATGGTTTGACCGCAGAGGATTTGGTGGACGTGGTAAGATTTCCGAGAACCAGCTTGGCGTGGCCGAAGCGTTTGTTTGCTTTGCCCAGGAGCAGGGGTTTAATTTCTGGGAGGTAAGTTGATGGCTGTTTGGAGTGAAACAAACCTTTTGTCAATTGAAAACAATCATGGACGGTTCGATGCTGAATATTATAAGCCAGAATATTTAGAAGCTGAAAAATTTCTTTCCCGATTACAAGGTATCAAGCTTCGAACAGCTTGTTCCAAAATTGATGTTGGCCATGTTGGACCGATGGTCCACCATTATACAACCAATGGAATTCCATTGCTTCAGACGCAGAATGTAAAAGAATTTTTTTTAAAAGACGAACATATAGTCAAAATTACACCAGATTTTCATTCAACGCTAATCAAATCACAAGTTCGCAAAGGGAGTATTTTGATTGCCCGTAGCGGATCTTTCGGAAGTGCTGCAATCTACCTGGAAAATGAAATTATAAACTCGGCTGACATAATAATTGTTGAAATTAATAACCCAAGAATTGATCCTCTCTTTGCGGTTGCATTTATGAATTCTAAATATGGATCGAATCAACTTATTAGATTTGCAAGTGGAGGAGTTCAAGGGCATGTGAATTTACGAATTCTTGAAAATTACTTCCTGCCAATCTTTGATGATTCAATTCAAAAAAAAATAAACAACATAATCCAAAAAGCATACAATTCAAAAAAAATGAGCGAAAAATTATTCGTGGGAGCACAAAACTTACTCGAATCTGAGCTTGGTTTGGACAAATTTCAATTTAAAAAACCGGTTGGATATACTTCGCGATTTAGCGAACTGGAGGCTTCTCATCGGATAGACGCTCAGCATTTTCAACCAAGATTTGAACAATTGATCAATCAATTTTATAAAATTGATACAAAACAAATCCGGGATATCCGTTTATATAATCGTCGGGGTGTTCAGCCGGTCTATGTTGGCGATGGTCCGGTGGACGTTGTCAACAGTCAGCATATAGGTCCTCAGCATATCGACTATGACGGATTGCAAAAGACCAGTGAAAAAGCGTTTTCAGCTTCACCAGAGGGGCATATTAAAGTAAATGATCTGCTGATCTATACGACCGGCGCTTATATCGGCCGGACAAATGTTTATCTCAGTAATCAACCAGCCTTGGCGAGTAATCATGTAAATATTCTGCGGTTGAATTCAGACCTAGATGCCGCTTATATGTCGCTTGTTTTTCAGTCGGTAATCGGACATTTCCAAACTTTAAAGCATTCACGTGGAAGTGCACAGGCTGAGTTGTATCCAACTGACATCGACAAGTTTATAGTCCCCATACTTGCTCCGGAAAAGCAGACGGCCATCGGAGATTTGGTGAGAAACAGCCTTGAGAAAAAACAGGAATCCAAGCGGCTTCTTGAGAAGGCCAAGTTCCAGGTTGAACAGCTGATCGAGCAAGCAGCGCAAGGATCAGGAGAGAAACCATAATGCCACAGCCCCGCCCAACTGCGATCTACCGCCTCCTTCATATCGACAATTTGTCGGTAATCCTGGACTGCGGCGGGATGCATGCCCCCAACCATCCGCCTGAAGACGACTGTGATTATCGGGTGATTCACAATGTGGATATCCAGAAAATTCGCCGGGAACGCCCCATCCTTTGCGGGCCGGGCGGCACGGTACACGATTATGTGGCGTTTTATTTTGGGCCTCGCTCCCCCATGCTGTACCAGCTTCACACCGGATGGGTGGAAAATTACAGTGAAGGCCAGACCCCTTTGATCTATGCTGTTTCAACGATTGAAACCATGGTCCAGGCCGGGCGTGAATTTGTCTTTTCCGACGGCCATGGCATTGCCGCTTTTACCCAATGGTTTGACAATCTCGATGATCTGGATAAAGTTGATTGGAATACCGTATATGCTGATTTCTGGGCAGACACAATGGATGACATGGACCGTCAGCGACGTAAACAGGCTGAATTTCTGGTGCACCGATTCTGTCCGTGGGATCTGATCATTCGAATCGGCGTTTTGAATGACAATGTCAAAAAAACGGTTGAGCGTATTCTGGAACAAAAAAACTGTACTTTGCCGGTGGATGTTTGCCGGCAATGGTATTATTAACCGGGAGGAACACACAATGATTGAACCCGCCAGTGGAAATATCCTCAAAGACGATGCAGAGGCTCTGGTCAATACAGTGAACTGTGTCGGGGTGATGGGCAAGGGAATTGCCTTGCAGTTCAAGAAGGCGTTTCCCGACAATTTCAAGGCATACGAAGCCGCCTGCCGGAAAAATGAGGTTCAGCCCGGCCGGATGTTCGTGTATCAAATCGGGGACATGTTCAATTCCAGATATATTGTCAATTTTCCGACCAAGCGCCACTGGCGAAGCAAAAGTCGATATGAAGACATTGAAAGCGGTTTAGATGCCCTGGTGCGGGAAATACAGGAAAGGCAAATCCGATCAATTGCCATCCCCCCACTGGGTTCCGGACTGGGAGGGCTGCAGTGGGCGCGGGTCAAGAACATGATTGAGGCGGCATTCAAGAACATGCCGGACATTCAGGTGAGGCTTTACGAACCCAAAGGCACCCCGGATGCCAGAGATATGCCGGTGGGGACCTCCCAGCCGAAAATGACGGTGGCCCGGGCCGTGCTCATCAAGCTTATGAAGCAGTATTCGCGTTTTGCATACCGGTTGACCCTGCTGGAGATACAGAAGCTGGCTTATTTTCTTCAGGAATCAGGCATGGATCTGAAATTGCGGTATGTTAAACACTTCTATGGCCCTTATGCGCACAATCTAAACAAGGTACTGGAAATTCTCGAAGGGCACCATATCCGGGGGTATGGAGATACCCAGAAACCGGATGTCGAAATAAACCTGCTTCCGGATGCGGATAAAGTTGCGGACCAGTTCCTTAAAAAAGATGCAACTGCTGCCAGGCATCTTGAGCGGGTGGCGGATCTCGTGGATGGGTTTGAGACTCCATATGGCATGGAAATCCTGGCATCGGTTCACTGGGCCGCTGTTCATGACGGGGATGTTTCTGACGGACAAACCGCTGTATCAGCCATGGCCAGTTGGAACGATCGCAAACAAAATTTGTTCAAGCCGGCACATATCCACTCGGCCTGGGAGAGGCTCCGGGCCGAGGGGTGGGTAACCGCATAAAAAACAGGTGGGAGAAAATACCATGAAGCTTTCAGAAGAGGACCAGCAGTTACTTGGTGAATTGTGCAGCCAGAACGATGTGAACCTGGCCAAGGTGCAAAAACTGCTGGAAACGGTATATGACTATGAGTTCAAAGAACGTCGGACCGGGATCTATGATGCTTTGCGAGAAATTATCAAAAATCTGCCGGTCGATTATTCTGCGGATTAAGGGGGATTCATGTTGCCTGACAGGATATCAGACCATATTAAAGCGATAGATCAATGGCTGAATGAATTAAATCAAATTCCTGTCCCATCCCAGGGGTTTTCTGCAAAGGAGCTCAAGCAACTGAGGGCATTCAATAAGGCGGTTGGGGATCTTCAGCGTAACAATATTCCTGTGCCGGAAGAGTTACGAAGACTCAAACTGAAACTCTCTGCCCGGGATGCCACCGGTTATCAGAACCAGGAGGCGGAGAAGCAGTTAAATGCCGTTGAAACGCTTATTCGAGAACTTGGAAAAACGATCCAAAACGCCCGGTCCCATAGAGAAAGACTGAAAACAAAGATGCCAGCTGGGGGCAGGAAAAAATTATGGGGTTTCATTGCTGGATCTCATCCAGGAAGGCTTGTTGTCAATTGATGACCCTCTGGAGCTTCAATGGCTAAAAGATGGCCCTGTTCACAAAGGGAAACTTATGGATGACGGGGAAGTGATGGTCAAAACCTCTGAAGGATGGAAATCTTTTACATCTTTATCAACTGCGGCGTCACAAATGGCCGGACCCGGACGTTCTTTGAACGGCTGGAAACATTGGCGGCGGGTTAATTCTGATGGAACCACCACATCATTTGAAGATATTCGATCACAGTACATCCAAAAGGGGATGGCAAGATGAAATTCCGCAAACTGACCATCGAAAATTTTAAATCATTCCAGTTCGCCGCGGAAATTCGTTTCCCGATGGATGAAGACGGTCGAAGCATCTTTTTGATCGGGGGCATGAATGGCGCTGGCAAAACCTCCATCATGGAAGCGATCAATTTTTGTCTGTATGGGGCCAAGGTGGACGAAATCTACCGCAACATCAACCGCAGGGAAAAGGCCCGGGGAAATGTTTTGGTATCTTTTGAACTGGTGATGGAAATGGATGACCTGTCAGAGCTGGTGGTCAAACGTTCCTGGAGTGCGGGTGTGACGGAGGATCCCAAACCTCGAGATTTGACCGAACGGCTGGTGGTGGTGCGCGATGGGAAAAGAGTATCGGTTCAGAACCGGGAAATCTGGCAGGATTTTATCCGTTCCATGATCCCGCCGGGCATTACCCAGTTTTTTTTCTTTGATGGAGAGAAAATACAGGCAATTGCAGCCGACGATCACTCTGAGGTGCGGCTGAAATCATCCCTGGAATCGGCCTTGGGGATCCAATACATTAACCGACTGGCCACTGACATCCTTTATATCAAAAATGAAGAGCGAAAAGGGTTTGTGGAAATTTCAGATGAAGACCTGGATTTCAAGCAGAGTGAGTTAAAGAAAGAACGCAGTAAGCTGACCCGCCGTCAGAAAGAGCGGGAGCAGGTGCAGCAGGAATTGTCTGAGTTCAAGGAACAGCTGGAGCATGCCAGGCAGCGCTTCTCAGCGGCCTTTAATACCGAACCGGAAACACGTGAAACCCTGCAAGCCAATGAAAAAAAACGAATTCAGGCATCCAATCGCCTGGCACAAGTAGAAAGTGAAATCCGGACTTTGTGTGAAAAAATGTTGCCGTTTGCCATCACCGGCAGACTGTTTGGGCCGATGCGGCAACAGATCGAAGCAGAAAGGGAATCTGCCGGCAGTGAAGCCATCAAGGAAAACGCTGCCTTTTTGGCCAAAAAAATCGTCCGTGTGGTGGAAGAGCCCGAACCGATTTATCGGGAGACATTGTCAAATGGAAAAATGGCAGAGCTGGAACGGCGCATCTTTCGGCTGCTCAGGGAGGGAGATTCCAAAGGAGAGGTACTTCGGATATTGAATCTTTCCGACCGTGATGCGGCACGAGTACTCAACAAGATAGAATCTTTGGAAAACGGGGATGTGTTTCTGCTCAAACCATTGTTGGAGGAAAAAAGAGAACTGGCCTCTCAGGTCCGCAAGCTTGAAGGATTAAGCCAGACAGGCATGATGAGTGAATCCGAAACCCAGCTGTTCGAGCAGCTCAATGCAGAAATTGAGAGCTGCGCCACCCAGATTGGACGGAAATCGGAACAATTGCGGTTGCTGGAGGAGGAGTTACTTGGGCTTGAACACCGGATCACCGCCATTGAGATGGAGATTGAAAGACTGTATGAAAGGCATTATGTCTCCAGGGATCGGGCTGAATTTATCCAGGAATGTGATGCCATTGCCGGCGTACTCAATCAATTCGTGGTGCGGCTTCGGAAAAATAAGGTTCATCTGCTGCAAGAAAAAACCTTTGAAATGTACCATCTTCTGTCCAGCCGCAGCGGGTTGATCAAGGATATTATCATTGATGACAAGACTTATGAAATTCGTATTTCCGACCGAAATGGTCATGAGATCAAGAAATCCGGGCTTTCCGCCGGCGAAAAGGAAGTGTTCGCTGTTTCTTTGTTGTGGGGCCTGGCTCAGACCAGTCAGCTGAAACTGCCCATTGTGATCGATACCCCTTTGTCCCGGCTGGACAGCACCCACAGGGATAACATCGTCAACAATTATTTTCCCAATGCCGGAGAACAGGTGATCATACTGTCCACGGACACCGAAATCGACAAGAACTATTACCGAACGCTAAAAATTTTTCTCAATGGTGCCGGAAGACTGGTATTTGATCAGCAGCGGGAGTTGACGACATTTCAGGAAGGATATTTCTGGGAGAATTAAACCATGGCCGATCGACTGTATACATCCAATGAAGCGGACGAGGTGCTCAGCGCCCTGAGATTTGAAACCAAACTGGAAAAGGCAACCCTGGCACGCATGGCTTTTGCCATCTCCCTGACAAAGGAAGGGCCAGATGTGGTACCGAGCACCAGTTTTTCCGGCGCTGAGATGAAACGCCCCACGTTTGTAGGTGAAGACGAAATTTTTATGCGGGCGCTGATCGCTCACGTTTACAACAAAAGTGACATTGATGAAGACAGGTTTTTTTCCAATCGTTCCATTGTCAAAAATCATATTGACAGCGGTGCTGAGTTGATGGGGAGGTTGTATCAGGAAAGCGGCCGGGATGCGGACAGTCTTTTGATGCGCCTGGTTGAAGAAGTTGAATTTGGGGGGAGGCGGGAAACAGCAGGGCATGGTCTGGATATATTTATCGGCAGGACCCTTTTGCAGCAGCAGGAAATGATCATGGAGATCAACAATACCGCCAAACATGCCAACTCCCACCTGGCCATCATGGGCAAACCCGGTACTGGAAAAACACAGTTTGTTTTAAAGATTTTGACCGATATTCGCCAACAATCTAATTATCAGACCAATTTCATTTATTTCGATTACAAAGGGGATGTGGTGGACAATGAACGATTCCTGGAGGCTGCCAAAGTCCATCCCTTTCGGCTACTCCAGGGTGGAGAGAGCCTGCCCATCAATCCTTTTGTTCTGCCTGGCTACGATGAACAGACAGTAAATGTGTCAGCCCGTGAAAAAGCGGAAAGCTTTGCCTCCATTAACAGTAAACTGGGAGTGGTACAAAAAGGCGCATTGACCGAGGCGATCCGGGCAGCTTATGCACAACGAGCCGATTCAAATGCCCCCTATCCGGATTTTCATGATGTTTACCGCATGGTTGCCGATATGTATGAATCGGATAACAAGAAAGATGACAGCCTCATTGAAGTCCTGCGGGACCTTTCTGATTTTGATCTGTTCTGGCGGCACGGAAGTGATGTGGCACCCATTGACAAAATTTCCAGTCGGACCCTGCTGATCGATGTTCACGCCATGCCGGTTTTAAAGGAACTGGTGGCGTATCTGGTGATTGAACGTCTTTATAAAGAGATGGCGCTTATGCCAGATAGTCCTATCCGGGATGGTCGGCGTACCATTCGTTCTATTCTGGTCATCGATGAGGCCCACAATTACCTGAGCCAGAAAAACATTTTTTTACAGCGTATCATTCGGGAAGGCCGATCCAAGGGTATCGTGGTGTTCTTCGCCAGCCAGTCGCCAAACGACTACCAGCAGAAATTTTTCAATTTCCAGGAATTGCTGGAGTTTGCTTTCATCTTTCAATGTGAAGGGGGTGTCGGCTACATCGGTGCAGGACATCCTGGGGTGCAGCAATAAATCAGCCAAAGAACTGCAGACAGAGATTTCACGACAGGAGCCCTGGCAGGTGATTGCCCGAAGCCCGGAAAAGACAGAGGAATTCGTGAAGTTCACGGCAGAAGCGTTCTATAAAAATTATTAGCTGTTGAATATGAATTCAGTGGCTACCGATTCTGGTTTTGGTCGCTTCAACGGTTTATTGATATCTTTTTTTATCAAACCTAATCAATATTCAAACAGGTGTTGACTTCTATCTGTCAGGGCTTGAATTTCAGGTTTAAATTATCCCCAGACTATCCCTGTCAGTAATCGCTTTTAAGCAATGGCAGGGCTTCACAATTCAGATAATTTTTAATAATGAATGATCTTTACTCTCCCTACAAGGCCATTTTCTATACGAACTTTTACACCATGCGGATGTGAAGGTGATTTTGTCAGAAGATCCTTTACAACACCCTGGGTCAGTTTCCCAGATCTTTGGTCCTTTTTTAGTACAATGGAAACTGTTTGTCCTGGTTTGATATGGGCTCTTATTTGACCATCAGTCATTTCTAATTTCCAATAATTATCATAGAATTAATAATGGGGAGGCTTCTCATCTGCAGAAGCGTCAATTGTCGGGACTGTCAGGCCATTTTCTTTGACAATTTTTATCAGGTTTTCACAGATTGAACCGAGTTTTTCAATTTCCTTTTGTTGATCACAAATAACATCATTCAAATCTTTGATGGTTTTTTCCTGATATGCTAATTTTATCTCGATTTCTGTCAAACGGTCTTCATTCATTTTGATTTAAAGTCTATCCCAAGTGATATTTCCAAGTATTTTTCATCCCCGTGAATCCATGCAAAAGACAACACTATCCCATTTAGCAAAATAGTTAAAGCCAAATCATTCTCAGCAAGGTACAAAATGCTGTCCCTGGTATACAGATCAGACTTTAAAAGATCTTCCATTATTCAGAATTGATCATATCTTCCAGCTCAATTATTTTCAGGGTGGTTTTCATCATGGAATCCGGTGTCAGTGAAATGGAATCAATCCCTTTTTTTACCAGGAACTCGGCAAATTCAGGATAATCACTGGGGGCCTGTCCGCAGATGCCGCAGTGCCGGCTGTTTTGTCGGGCGCCTTCAATGGCCATGGTTATAAAATGCATAACGCCGGGGTCTTGTTCGTCAAAATCATGGGCAATCAGCTCTGAATCCCGGTCAACCCCCAGGGTCAACTGGGTCAAATCATTGGACCCGATTGAAAATCCGTCAAACAGGCGGCTGAATTCATCGACCCTGAGGATATTGTTGGGGATTTCGCACATCACATAAACTTTTAATCCGTTCTCATCCCGGCGCAGACCGTTTTTGGCCATTTCCTCCAGTACTTTTTTCCCTTCCCTGATCCGCCGGCAGAATGGAATCATGATCACCAGATTGGTCAATCCCATGTCATCCCGGACCTGTTTCATTGCCCGGCATTCCAGAGCAAATCCTTCCCTGTAACGGGGATCATAATACCGGGAGGCTCCCCTGAACCCTATCATGGGATTTTCTTCCCTGGGTTCAAAATATCGGCCGCCGATCAGGCTGGCATACTCGTTGGTCTTGAAGTCGCTCATGCGGACGATGACAGGTTTTGGATAAAAGGAAGCGGCAATGGTTCCCACCCCCTGGGCAAGCTTTTCAACAAAATAATCGGTTTTGTTTTCATAGCCAAAGGTTAATTTCTCGATTTCAGCGACTTCCCCCTTATCTTCAACCTTTTCCGGATGAATCAATGCCATGGGATGTATCTTGATGTAACTGTTAATGATAAATTCCATGCGGGCCAGGCCCACACCGTCATTGGGAATTCTGGACAGTGAAAAGGCTTTTTCCGGATTGCCGAGATTCATCATGATTTTTGTCTTTGGACGCTTAAGGTCTTTTAAACTTACCGTTTCAACACGATATGGCTGAATCCCCTGGTAAACCACTGCATTGTCTCCTTGGGCGCAGCTGATGGTCACCTCCTGTCCCGTTGTAATAACCTGCATGGCTTTTTCTGCGCCCACAACTGCAGGAATGCCCAGTTCCCGGCTGACAATGGCGGCATGACAGGTCCTTCCCCCCCGGTTGGTAACAATTCCTGCAGCGGTTTTCATCACAGGTTCCCAGTCCGGCGTTGTGGTGTTGGATATCAATATTTCTCCGGGTTTAAACTCGGACAGCTGGGAAATATTATGGATCAGACGGGCTTTACCCGCGGCAATTTTTTCACCAACGCTTTTTCCCATGGTCAGGACAGGTCCTTTTTCTTCCAGAACATAGGTCTCCATAATATCCAGGGAGGTCTGGGAGTGGACGGTTTCCGGCCTTGCCTGGACAATGAACAGATCGCCAGTAATCCCGTCTTTGGCCCATTCAATATCCATGGGCCGGGCCAGGCCTGATTTTTTTGAATAATGGGTTTCAATGGTGTCTGCATATCCGGCCAGTGTTATAATATCATCATCGGAAATACAGAATTGCTGACGGTCGGTTTCAGGGACCTCAACATTACGCGTTAATACCTTGGAATCTCCCATGCCGTAGACCATTTTAATCTTTTTTGCCCCAAGATTTTTTTTAATGATGGAATTATACCCTTTTCTCAATGTGGGCTTGAACACATAGAATTCATCAGGGTTTACAGCCCCCTGAACCACATTTTCCCCCAGGCCGTAGGCGCCTGTTATAAAAACGACATCCCGGAAACCGCTTTCAGTATCAAGGGTAAAGGTAACACCGCTTGACGACAGATCAGAACGAACCATTTTCATCACACCAATGGAAAGGGCCACATCAAAATGGTCAAAGCCATTGTCAATCCGGTAGGATATGGCCCGGTCCGTAAAAAGGGATGCAAAGCATTTGCTGCAGGCCTGCCTGAGATCATGATACCCGCGGATATTCAGATAGCTTTCCTGCTGCCCGGCAAAGGAAGCGGTTGGAAGATCTTCAGCCGTTGCAGAACTTCTTACTGCCACATCGGTATCTGGTCCATATTCCTCGCAAAGACGGTCATAGGCATTTTGAATTTCCAGCCATAGATCATCGGGAATGCCTGCGCCAAGGATGAGATCCCGTGCCTTTTTACCGCAGCGGGCCAGGTCTGCTATGTTGGTTTTATCAAAATCTGTCATGACTTCTTTGAGTGCTTCGATAATATTGCCGGTTTCAATGACATGGCGATAGGCCTGTGCTGTAATGGCAAACCCGTTGGGAATTTTAATTCCCTGGGGCATGAGTTCACGAAACATTTCACCCAGCGAAGCGTTTTTACCGCCCACAAGGGCTACATCGTCATTGGTAATGTCTTTAAACCAGAGAATATACGTGCCGGTTTCTTTCATTTATCTGCCTCCTTTAAGATTAGGGTGTTGACCACAAAAATAGTGATTTAATTTTATTGTTGGAAAAACAGTTCCTGTAACTCGGTTATCAAGTTTTTTGAATACCGCCGCCCCCAGCGGTTGCCTGTCAGGAACAGCGACCGACGGAGGACTTTTTCCCTGCCAGGCTAAAAATCAAGAACTGCGGCCACTGGTCCTCAAACAGCTTGATTGTCGCAACGCCTGGCAGGGAAAAAGTCTGATCTCCTTTGGTTCTCAATGTTCCTGACAGGCAACCGCTGGGGGCTCTTAATCGGTCCTTCCATAAAAACTTGATAACCGAGTATAAGATTTGGTGATCGAGTGACAGGCAACCGCTGGGGGCGACGCTATTTAAAAAAACTCGAGGGCTTGATTATCGAGTAACAGAAAAAATAAAGTCAGCGTCACTGTTTAATTTAATGCTCAGGCGCAGATCTGAAATAATTCTGTATTTTGAAACGAATTTTATGGTTTTGTGAAACTTACAAAAGAGTTGTTTTGTCCGATTTTTTTGGAAAGTCAAAATAAGTTATTATGTTTTAACTTTTTAAAATTTCCCTTGACAAAGGTGAACTCTTATTTTAGATACACTGATTACTTGTTCAGGTGCTTTTATCCAGAGCCTAAAAGGGAATCCTGTGAGAATCAGGAACGGGCCCGCCGCTGTAACCGGGGACGAAAGCCGAAAAAATGCCACTGCTTTATCAGAATAAATCGGGAAGGCTCGGCAAATAGAGAGATCCGGAAGTCAGAAGACCTGCCTGGGCAGACCAGCGTATTTGCCGTGGCAGTGGAAACGTTAATAAAAATGGGAAAAACAAAGATCCAGTGGTAAGAAAAGGGATACCCCGGGTCGGCATACACTGCCGTCCGGGGTTTTTTATTTGGTAAGGCATCAAGTTAAAATAAGGGGTGAATTAATTGCAAAGCGTCAGGTCTTGTGATAAAAACTACAATATGTTCAGTTCATCAGGCTGTTCCTGATCGTGCCGGCCGCTGTTGTGGTTCTGCACCCGCCGGGGCTGCCCTGAATAATCCGGGTAATCGCTTTTTAAAGGAGAGATAATGGATAACAAGATAATACGCTTTGCCAGCCGGATGGATCAGCTTCCTCCCTATCTGTTCGGAATGATCAATGATATGAAAATGGACAAAAGGCGGAAGGGATACGATGTCATTGACCTTGGCATGGGAAACCCCATTGACCCCACCCCTGAAGCTGTCATAGAAAAACTTACAGAAGTGGCAAAAGATCCTAAAACCCACAGGTATCCAGTATCTTCAGGTATGAAGAATCTGAAGCGGGAAATTGCCATATACTATAAAAGGCATTATGATATTACCCTGGATGCAGACCATGAAACGATTTTTACCATAGGGTCCAAAGAGGGGATCTCCCATCTCTGCCTGGCTCTGCTGGGCCCGGGGGATTCGGTTCTGGTGCCGGCACCGGCATTTCCCATTCATATCTATGCGGCAGTGATTGCCGGGGCCAATGTGGTAAAGATCCCCATCTCTCCCATGGATACTTTTTTAAGCCGTATCGCCCATATCTGCGAGTCCTTTTATCCGGGTCCCAGGGCTTTGATGATCAATTATCCCCATAACCCCACGGCAACCCTGGCGGATCTGGATCTTTTCAGAGAAATAGTGGCCCTGGCCAAAAAATACAGGTTCATGGTGATCCATGATTTTGCCTATTCAAAAATCGCCTTTGACAATCACCGCCCCCCAAGTTTTCTGGAAATCCCAGGGGCCAGGGATGTGGGCGTGGAGTTCGGCTCCTTTTCAAAATCCTATAACATGGCCGGGTGGCGTCTGGGGTACTGCGTGGGCAATTCTGAAATCATAAAAGGCCTTGGTAAAATAAAGGGGTATTTTGATTACGGGATTTTTGCCGCCATTCAGATTGCAGGGATCATTGCCCTAAGGGACTGCGACGATACCATTCCTGCGCAGGTCCGCCTGTACCAGTCCAGGAGAGATACCCTGTGCAGCGGGCTTGAGCGCATGGGGTGGCCGGTTGAAAAGCCCGGTGCCGGCATGTTTGTCTGGGTTAAAATTCCAGAGCCCTACAGCAGAATGGGCTCCATGCAGTTTGCCATAGAGATGATGAACCGGGCCAATGTTGCACTGGCGCCGGGTGTGGGGTTCAGTGAAGAGGGAGAAGGGTATTTAAGACTTGCCATAGTGGAAAATGAAGAACGGCTCAGACAGGCCGTAAGACAGATGAGAAAAGGGCTTCAGGAGCTAGACGAACAGGGGTTTTAAATTGTTGATATTAAAAATACATAAAATTGCGAGGTGTCTGTTTGATTCCATATCAGATAAAAACCAGGGGCAGAAACCAGATACAAAAAAAGGGTAAAAGACTGATTGCCGCTGCTGCATGGGTCTGTTTTCTTGCTTCTGCCGGCACCGGCGTTGCTGACACCACAAAAAAAAGCAGCGAACACGTAGCACAGCAGGCACAGCAGTCTGTTGAAACAGCCATTGATCTGAGGCAGGAGACCCAAAAGACCAGAGACAGGTGGACCAGGGAAAAGGAGAAACTGATCCGAAAATACAATTCCCTTAAGCAGGAAAACACCCAGTTGAAATCAATGAATGATGAATTAAGCAAACAGCTTGCCGCAAAAACCGGATCCATAGAAAAGATCAAATTTCAGATTACTGAAATTGAAAAAATTTCATCCAATATCCAGCCGTTTCTTGAAACCTGCGTTGATGATTTAAGGAATATGGTGACCCAGGGCCTGCCTCTGCTGATAAAGGAGCGGGAAATACGGGTGGCAGCCCTTGAAAAAACCCTTGCAGATCCCGGGATTTCCTCCAGTGAAAAATTCAGGAAAACCATGGAAGCGTTGTTCATAGAAGCGGAATACGGCAATACCATTGAGGTGTACCAGAAAAATATTCTTTTTGACAAAGAAAAAGTTCTTGCAGACATATTCCGCCTGGGAAGGATTTCTTTGTTCTGCCGAACTCCCGACGGAAAAAAAACAGGGACCTATGACAGGGCAGAAGGGGAATGGCAGGTCCTTGACAGCCGGTTCAACTCTGAAATCAACCGTGCCTTTGCCATGGGCCGAAAGCGCGAGCCCATTGATTTCTTAAATCTACCCCTGGGAAGGATGGCAGTTCAATGAGATATTTAATTGTATTATCCGCTGCAGTTTTTCTTTTTTTTGGTTTTTTTCAGATGGCATCTGCCCATGAAGATATGCGCCAGACAGCCCGGGAGGTGAGAGAAAAAAGACAGATCCTTGTTGAAAAGGCTTTGGCTGAAAAAAAAGCAGCCCGGGAAGCAGCAGAAACAGCCAGAAATGAGATTTTCAGGGACAGAGCAGCACTTGAAAAAGCCATAGAAAAGATAAAAAAGGACAATTCCCTTGTTCAGCAAAGCAATGATAAATTGTCATCAAAAATAGAAGCGGCTGTTAAGGAAGAACAGGCCCTTGAACAGGAACTGGCAGAAAAGGATGCTGTGGTAAAGGAACTGGTGGGGTTTATCCGCCTGAATGCCGGGGACCTTTCTGCCATGCTGTCCAGCAGTCTGCAGAGCGCCTTTGCAGATAAGCGCTTTGACCTGGTCGATTCCCTTGCAGACAAGGAGCGGTTTCCAGGTCTGGCAGATATCAAAGCCATGGTTGAGATATTAAAGGATGAAATTGCACGAAGCAGTGAAGTAAGAATTCAACAGGGTAAGATCATTGACCAGACCGGCAGTGAGGTTGAAGCGGAGATTCTGGTGCTGGGAAATTTTACCGCTGCCTATAGAAAAGAAAAGGAAACCGGGTTTCTGCTGTATTCTGAAACCAGTCACCGCCTCTTTGCCCTGTCCAAAAAACCGCCCTTTGGCATGCAGAAAAAGATCAATGAATATATGGACGGAAAAACAATGGATGTGCCTGTGGATATGTCCAGGGGCGGTGCCATGCGCCAGCTTACCCACAAATTAAGTCTTGTTGAGCAGATTCCCAGGGGCGGCGCTGTTATATGGCCGATTTTAATGATTGTGGTTATTGCAGGGCTTATCATTGTGGAGCGGTTTGTGTTCCTTGCCAGAAAAAATATCAATGCCCCAGCCTTCATGGAAGAGCTGAAACAGCGTATGCTGAACAATGATTTTAAGGGTTGTGCAGCGCTTTGTGATAAATACGGGAAAAAACCTTTGGCCCGGGCAGTCAAGGCGGGCCTGGCCTTCCGGGACAGGGGAAGGGCGGATATGGAAAATGCCCTTCAGGAGGCGATCCTCAGGGAGATTCCGCCTTTGGAAAAATTTCTCTCCACCCTTGGCATGCTGGCTGCCATTGCACCGCTTTTAGGGCTTTTGGGCACGGTTACCGGTATGATCAACACTTTTCACGTGATTACCTTCCACGGAACTAGTGATCCCAGGATGATGTCCGGGGGGATTTCCGAAGCCCTTGTCACCACCATGCTCGGCCTTTCCGCCGCCATTCCCATTATGCTCTGCCACACCATCATAAGCCGCAAGGTGGAAACCATGATCAGTACAATGGAGGAAAAAGCCGTGTCCTTTGTCAATACCATTTTTCTTGTCAAAAGCAGCAGGCCGTGATGCCGGGGATTATTTTTGATCAGTTCCGGGCTATTGAAGCCTGGATGAGAACGGGCAGTTTTGTGATGATCCCTCTGCTGCTTGTGTCAATTGTCATGTGGACCTTGATTATCAACCGGCTCTTTTTTTTCAGGCGGCTGTACAGAAAAAACATGAGCCGGGAACAGGCCGGCAGGTTTATTGAGAACAATGAACTCCCCCCGGAGGATAAGTACCGGGGCGCTATTGCCTTTGTGGTGACCAGCTTTTTAAAAAAGCGGACCGGGCAGCCTGAGGTGGATACATATATCCTGGATGAAGCCACCATGGAAACCATTACCATTTTGAATAAATATCTGTCATTTATCGGTGTCCTGGCGGGTGCGGCACCTCTGCTCGGACTCCTGGGCACGGTAACAGGAATGATCGCAACCTTTGATATTATATCCGTGTTTGGAACGGGAAATGCCAGGGCCATGGCCGGGGGGATTTCCGAAGCCCTTATTACCACCCAGACCGGGCTTGTCATTGCCATACCCGGGCTTTACATGCACGGGTTTCTTGAAAAAAGAGCGGATAAATTAAAAATAAGGATTTCCTCAACAGGGATCTACCTGCAGCGGTACATTAAGCAAGAAAATAGAAACTATAAACAAGAAATAAGAAACAAAAGACAAGAAATAAGAAAATAAGAAAATAAAGCCAAGAGGTAAGATACTTGAGAGAAATAGCGGATTTGTTCAGGGTGTATGCTTGTTGTGATGTTGCGCATTATGGATGTTATGAGGTAAGGATAAAATTTTAAATGATTAATATAACAGCCGCCAGAAAGGCCAAACAGAAAAAACTGGAAATTGATATTGCTCCATTGATCGATATGGTGTTTATCCTGCTGATTTTTTTTCTGGTAACCACTTCCTTTGTCAAGGAAACCGGTGTGGATATCAACCGTCCTGCTGCAGCAACTGCTGTGAACCGGGAGGATGTGACCATTCTTGTGGGGGTTACTGAAAGCAATGATATTTTTATTGAAAACAGGAAAATCGATTTCAGGGCTGTGCGCATTAATGTGGAACGGGCCCTTGCGGAAAACCCCGAAGGAAGCGTTGTTATCGTGGCTGACAAGGAGAGCAGCACGGGAAAAGTGATCCAGGTGATGGACGAATGCAAGCTGGCCGGAGCCTCAAATGTTTCCCTGGCGGCAAGCCGTCCGGAAGGGATGAATTAAATGGTCCACCCATTCAGCCCGCAGCAGTGGAGGTAGCCGGTGCAGAATCTGAGGTCCTGGATCACAGCCTTTTTTACGGCCGTTCTTCTTAATCTTCTCTTCTTCAGCCTCATGCCGTTGATGATGGATAAAGACGCGGCAGCACCGGATAAGGGGCCTGATTTTAAAACCGTGAATGTGGTAAGGATCAGGCAGAAAGAACGCCCTCCGGAAAAAAAGGAAGAAAAAAAAATTAAAGAGGAAAAAAAAACCAGGACAGAAAAAACTGAAACGATTCACCAAAATGTTAAAAAAGAAAAGTTTTCCCCTGCCGCAGGCCTGCCCTTTGAAATCAATCAAAAACTCCCCCCTGTACCCGGCATACCTGGTTTTTCCATGGAAAATATAACGATTGCCCCGCCGGCAATGAAAGATGTGTATGCTGCTTCTGAGCTTGATAAAGGGTTGACTCCCCTTGCCCATGTGCCCCCGGTGTATCCTGTCCGGGCCAGACAAAAGGGGATTGAGGGATGGGTCAGGGTCAAATTTATGGTGAACAGCCAGGGCAATGTTGAACACCCAGAGGTGATTGAGGCTGACCCTGAAGAGGTGTTTGACAGCAATGTGTTAAATGCCGTTGCACAGTGGCGGTTTTCACCGGGTACCATTGAGGGCGTGGCAGTGAATACCTATGTGGAGACCACCGTGCGGTTCAAGCTGGAGAAATAAATTTATGGCCTTTAGGACTTTGTTTTCCGAAAAAGAACCGGTCAAAATCAGGGGATCGGCCCGGAAAAAGGATAAGCCTGTCTCTGCAAAAAAATCCAGGGGAGGGACGTGGTTTTCTGTTCTGCCTTTTATTATGGGTTTTGCTGCATGGCTTGTGATCTTCCCGGGTATTTACTTTGAATGCCATGCAGACAGCAGTTATGGAAAGATTCCCATCGCAGAACAGATTGTGCTGAACAAGGCATATAAATTTGCCCAGCAGAATGATTTTGCCGGGGCTCTCACTGTTCTTGACGATTTTAAAATCAAAAGGGGAAAAAAGGAAAAGCCTGTTCACCCCATGATCTGGTTTACCATGGGCAATTATTTTTTTCAGACCAGATCCCTGAAAAAAGCAGCCTTCAGCTATGAAAATGCAGTATCAGAAGCCCCTGAATTTTCTGCAGCCTGGCTGAACCTGGCCCAGACCTGTTACAGTCTTGAAAATTATGTCAAGGCAGGAAATGCCTTTGTCAAAGGGTATGAAGCCGGGGAGGAAAAAGATCCAAAACATCTGTATTACAGTGCCAATGCCTATTTTTCCGCCAAAGCCTGTGACAGGGCCCTGGATATCTTTAAACGGCTTTTAAAGGATCATAGCCATGAAATAGAAGTTTCCTGGTACGAGACCCTGGTGCATATCTATCTGACTCTGGAACAGCCGGAAAAAGCCCTTCCCCATATGGAACTGCTTGCCAGACAGAGTACAGGCAGCCGGAAAGCCCAGTGGCAGAACACCCTTCTGTACCAGTATATGGACCTTAATATGAACGACAAGGCCCTTGCCCTGATCACAGAGCTCACTGCCAGCCATCCTGAAGAACCCAAATGGTGGAAGGGGCTGGTTCATTTTTCCCTGGCGGACAATGATTATGAAACCGCCCTGGCCGCGCTGACCCTGTGCAGTTATCTGACCCCCCTGTCAGACAGCGAAAAAAAACTCATGGCAGAACTGAATCAGGCAGCAGGAATACCCCAAAAAGCAGCAGAGTACTTTACAGACCTGTTTCAGCGCAAAAAAAGCGTTGACCTGCTCAAAAATATTATCACTGCCTGTCAACAGATGAATGAATTGGAAACAGCCCTTGAATTTGCCGATAAAGGGCTCACCCTGTTTAAAGATAAGGCTGACAGCAAAGATTTGATCCAGCTGAAAATGATCAGGGCAGAGCTGCTCTTTGCCATGAAGAACTATGCTGAAGCAGCAGATATGTTCCAGGATGTTGCCGCCAAAAAAGGCAGAAATCAGGGCAGGGCATGGCTGCTTTTAGGGTACAGCGCCATGAATATGGGAGATGATAAACGGGCAGACCATGCCCTTAAAAATGCATTGAAATTTGAACAACAGAAAAAAGCAGCCCAGAGAGCCCTGGGAAACAGATAGATAAAATTATTTTATGGAAGAACCGGTGGGGGCTGTGCTGTTCAACAAAATTGATCATCAAGTTTTAATTCCCCAGAATTTTTTTGATTTTTTGTGATAAAATATTCAGGGTAAAGGGTTTCTGAATAAAGCCCTGGCATCCAATGTCCAGGATATGCCTGGCCTGTCCGTCAATGCTGTAGCCGCTGGAAAGAACCACCTTGACCCGGGGGTCAATCTTTTTCAGGGTTTTAAAGGTTTCTTCGCCGTCCATGTCCGGCATGATCATGTCAAGTATAACCATGGAAATCTCTTGTTTTTTTTCCTTGAACACATCAATGGCCGCTTTTCCGCTTTTGGCGCTGATCACCTGGTAATTCAGTTCCTGGAGAAGCTCTGTGTTGATGTCAAGGATTTCGTTTTCATCATCCACCAGCAAAATGGTTCCCTGGCCTTTTTCCGTTTCTGGTATCTTACTTGTTTCAACATAAATCTGCTTGTCCGAGGCAGGCAGGTAGATGGTAAAGGTGGTGCCGATGCCTGTTTCACTGTAGACATTGATAAAGCCGCCGTGTCCCTTGACAATGCCGTAGGTGGATGAAAGCCCGAGTCCGGTTCCCCGGGTCATTGTTTTTGTGGTAAAAAAGGGTTCAAATATCCGCCGGCAGGTTTTTTTGTCCATGCCTTTTCCTGTATCTGCTATGGATATTTTAACATATTTTCCTGGTTTTATCTTAAAGGGTGTTTTATAGGTTTTATCCATCAAGGTATTTTCTGTTTTTAGAAAAATTTCTCCTTTTTGACCGGTCATTGCCTCACAGGCATTGATATAGAGATTTAAAAGCACCTGTTCTATCTGTCCCCGGTCCAGCTCTACCGTATGAAGAGGAGTGTGGTAATTTCTCTTTATAACAACACTTTTTTTGGTCTGTTCAAACATTCTGGTCTGTTCTTCAAGAATATGGTTTAAATCCATGGGCATGGGGTTGTATTGGCCCCCCCTGGCAAAGCCCAGGAGCTGTTTGGTCAGGTATGTTGCATCATTAATGGATTTTTCAATTCTTTCAATACGCGTAATATCCCTGTGGGAAGGATCTTTGCCCAGTTTTATCAGAGAGCAGTTGCCCTGGATGCCCATGAGAATATTGTTAAAATTGTGGGCAATACCGCCGGCAAGGGTTCCTACGGTTTTCATCCTCTGAACTTCGCTCATGCTGTCCTCGAATTTTTTCTGCTCTGTAATATCCCTTATCCAGATCATGAACAGGTCAATGTCGATATTGTCATCCATCAGGGGGATAACAATGATGCGCAGCCACCGACCGTCTGACAGTTTTTCCTCGGTTTCATACTGTGTTTTGGTTTTTATGACGTTGTGTGCATGGCAGTTGAGGCATCTTTTTTCTCTGCCATAATAGGTGTGGTAGCATTTGGTGAAAACCTGCTGTTTTTCCTCAGGCACATTCCCAACACCGTTCCAGTTGCTGTAAACAATATTGTATTGGGCATCATGGATGGAAATCATATCAGGGATGGCATTGAGCATTTTCTGGAACCGGTCTGCAATCTCTGCCACTTTTTTTTCCGCCAGTTTCCGGGCGGTAATATCTCTCATCAGGATGATAAAAACACAGTCCTCGTCTTTTGCTTCCCCTGTTGTTGCCATGGAAAGTTCAAAACACCGCTGACCCGAGGGGGTGGACAGATAAAAATAAGACCCTGTATGGCTTTTTTTATCCAGGGCTTTTTCCATGGCGTGCTGGATGGTTGTTACCACGTCTTCAGGAAAAACATCCATTAAATGCCTGTCTGAAAACGATCCGCTGTCTTTGAAAAGCAGTTCATTTTCAGGTGCCCGGATTTTTTGAATATATCCCCGGCGGTCTACTTTAACAAGAATATCAGGCAGAGCATCCAGTGTGGCCGTGAGCTGTTTCTTTGTGCTGTTAAGTTCTTCCTGCTTTTTTATTCGTTCATTGATTTCCTTTTCAAGGGCATTCTTTGAAACAGTGATTTCCTGAAGATCCTCTGTCATGGCGTTAAATGATCTGGCCAGCATACCGAATTCATCATTTGACAGCACTGGAATTCGGGTGTTAAGATTTCCTTTACCGATCCGTTGAGATCCTTTGATCAGGGGAATCAAAGGTCTGCTGATCAGGGCGCGGGTGCAGAACAAAAGAAACACTGCCAGAAGAGCAGATCCTGTGACAGAAGATATGAGACAAATGTATTTTATTCTAACGGCAGTGCCGTAATAATCCTCTTTGGGGTCTGTTGCAAAGACATACCAGCCCCAGGGTTCAAAAAAGTCATACACGGCAAGATGCTGTTTATTGTTAAAATTGTACACGAGACGTCCGTTTTTTTCTTTTAGACGGGAGAACCATTTGTGGTTTTTGATTGTTTGGCCTGTCATGGTTTTATCCGGATGAACCGTGACAATGCCATGGGTGTTGACGGCAAAAAAATACCCTTTCCCACCGAGTTTAAGTGAAGAAATGGCCTTGTCTGCATCCATTTTGGCCTTTGATATGCTGGCGGCAATCTGGTCAAGCTGATATTTTTCAAGATTGGTCTGCTGCTGGTCGAGCACTTCCATGCCCCGTGTCAGACTGGTGCTCAGCCATGTTTCCGCAAGAGTGGTAAGGGCTTTGGCGGAAAGATGGTATGTGATACAGGATAAGGACAGCAGAAAAATAAACATCAAAGGCAGCAGGGTTATCATTATTTTTGTGTAGATTTTCATAGAATCAAAAGCACTGTATTCCGGTTAGGGCTGTATCCTGGTTTTTTCAGTAAACTGAGGGTAAAGGGCCAGGGTGGATATTAATTCGTGTCCATAATCAACATTTGCTTTTCTGGCAAAAAAAGGGATCTGGGCCATGACAGGATAGGCTGCTGCATCACTTAAAATTTTGATCTGGGCATGCTTCCACAGATCTATCTGTTTTTCAGGGTTGATTTCCCTGCGGGCGTCTTCAATCAGGGCATCGATTTTATCATAATGGGAAAAATTGGTGTCAGGACTGGATCCCTTGACAATAATGGAGTTGGAATGGAAAAACCGGGTGAGGAATTGATCGGCATTGGGCCGCCAGGCCACATACAAGACAATGGGGTATGGCTGATGGCGGATTAATTTATGCATGTCAGCGTGCTTTTTTACATGAAGTCTGCATTGAATTCCGATTCTGGCCAGCTGATCTGCCAAAGATTGATTCAGGGTAATATGAAGCCGTTTTTCTGAGCTGACAAGATCCAGGTCAAATCCATGGGGATACCCGGCTTCTGTTAAAAGGGACCTGGATTTTTTTAAATCTGTTGCATACGCCACCCCAAGGGCTTCTTTTCTGGTTAACCCGCCGGGGAGCAGGTGTGCGGGAACCGGGGAGTAGATTTTCTGAATGATCCGTTTATGGGAAGTCGCCATGAACACATCCTGGTCAAGGGCATGGGCAATGGCCTTTCTTACCCGGATGTCATCCAGAGGCGCCATGCAGGTGTTAAAGTAAAAGGTGACCACTTCCCCGACACCGAAAAAATTCATTTCTATGCCGTCTGCGGCAATCATTCTTTCGATCCATCCCTTTTCAGCGGATCCCATGACAACATCAAGGTCTCCGGACAAAAGTTTTTTTTCACGATCCTCAGGCCTTGAGGTGAAAAAGATTTCAACGCCTTTAAGGCAGGGTCTGCCCCTGAAATAGGTATCATTGGCGTTTAAAACGATTTTTTTGCCCGGGTCATGGGATTGAAACGCAAAAGGACCTGTTCCCACAGGGTGCTGTCTGAATTTTTCACCCCCCATTTTTTCTACCGCTCGTCTGCTTATGATAAAGCCGCCGCCGTAATCAGTAAATTTCGGGAAAAAAAGCACGGTGGACATGGGGTCATCCAGAACGATTTCAACGGTATAGCGGTTTGTCTGGCTAAAGGTCATGCCTTTGTATTCTCCGCTATAGCGGCAGCGCTCAGGGTCGGCTGATTTCTGCAGGGAAAAGACAACGTCCTCTGCTGTTAATTCATGGGCGGGAATACCCGGAGCAGAATGAAACAAAATTCCCCGGCGCAGGTTAAAAGTCCAGACCTGTTTTTGTCCTCTCATTACAAATTCAGGCATTTCCTGGGCCAGGTCCGGTTCAATTTCAGGGGCTTTACCGGGTTTGTAGCGCAGTAGCCCGTTAAAGACCATGTCGGCAAACGCTCTGTCCTGGGACCCGGCAGCAAAATGAGGGTCCAGATTTTTCATTGAACTGACGTGGAGTCCCATCCGCAAAATCTGCTGCCCGTTTTGTTTTATTTTCTGGGCTCCAGGGGATCCCTGAAAAGTGGTTTTTGATGTATCAGATGTGCCAGCTGATTGCGACGGTTTGTGCGGTACAAAAAAAACGAATTGTCCTAAAAAAAATAAAAACAGAATTTTTAAAACAGGATTTAATTTCATATTAAATTTTTTTTCCGATTTTGTTTAAAAAATGTCTTCTTCTAAGGGCATAAAGCTCTTTTTCCTCTTTGACCAGGTAGAAGTATTCTCTGTTGTTTTCATCAAAGCACTGGTAAAGCGCAGTATAGTCTTCCTGATCATCCACATAGCATATGCGCTCCACGTCGTTGTTGAATTTTTCGCATACGTCAATCCAGTCCTCTTGTTGTGCATCTTTTTTAATCTGAATGGAATTGGATGATTTGTCGAATTGCGCCTGAATGGATTTCATTGCTATCCTCCGTTTTGGCTTTGTGTCGTATACTTAAAACAGAAGACCTGGGCTGCCGCGGTCTGTTCCGGGCAGAAAAAACACCTGTGAAAGCTCAGGCCTGCATTGAGTATAATTTATTTGTTACAACTTAGCAGATTTTAATTCATCATGTAAACTGATTTTTCTCTTAAATGGATAGGGGATTATTTAAAATTCAGTTTTTTTAAATTGTTTGCTTTTTTATCTGCCGGCATATATCTTTAATATGAAAGCCGTCAGCCGTCAGCCATCAGCTAACAGCTAAAAGCTAACAGCTTTCATGCTTTGTTGTGTCCGCCAGAAAATGTGGGTTTATAAGAAACGCTCTTCAGAGCATTGCCGTTGGCGGTGTTTCATTCTTTGTTGTGGCCGGCTTGACGATCATAGCCGGCCATATTGGTTATTAAAAAAGTGAGGTCAGATGAAGTTTTCGCAATACCATATCGATGAGGCAATAAAGAACAATCTTGATGCCATGGGGTTTAAAAAGCCCACAGATATACAGTTCAAGGCAATCCCTTCCATTATGAAAGGTGAGGATGTGCTGGCGGTTGCCCATACTGGAACAGGTAAAACAGCCGCATTTGCCATTCCTGTGATAGACAGGATAAACAAGGGAAAGAAAAACAAAAGGTCTGAAGGCATCCAGTGCATTGTCATGGTTCCCACAAGGGAACTTGCCCAGCAGATTGGCAATGTGTTTGCTGACCTTTCAAAACATACCCGGGTAAAGTGTTTTTCCCTTTACGGCGGGGTGGAACAGAATTTTCAGGTTAAAAATCTGCAAAGCGGTATTGACGTGCTGGTAACCACACCCGGCCGGATGTTTGACCTGATCCACCAGGGATATATTCAATTGAACCATATTAACACCCTGATTCTTGATGAGGCAGACCGCATGCTTGATCCGGGGTTTATCCGGGATATCAAATTCGTCAAGTCCATGGTGAAACAGAGACACCAGACCCTGTTCTTTTCCGCCACCATCAACAAAGAGATAAAAAAACTTGCCTTTTCCCAGGTAAAAACCGCGGCCATACGAATTCAACTTTCTCCCAGAGACCCGGTGTCAAAAAATATATCCCATTATGTCATGTTTGTGCAGATGGATGATAAACGGTTTTTTCTTGAGCGCTTTGTTAATGAGCATCCAGAAAGCAAAATCATTGTTTTTGTCCGTACAAGGGTGCGGGCGGAAAGGGTATGCAGCGCCATGGAACGGGTGGGTATTTCAAGCCTGACCCTTCATGGAGAAAAGGATCAGCATCAGAGAACAGAGGCGCTGCAGCTGTTTCGCCAGGGGGCGTGCCGCATGCTGATCGCAACGGATATCAGCGCCAGGGGAATTGATATCCCTGATGTTGACTATGTTGTCAACTATGATCTTCCAGAAATTGCGGAAAACTATGTGCACCGGATCGGAAGAACCGGACGGGCCTTTAACCGGGGGGTTGCCCTGTCATTTTGCAGTCAGGCAGAAAAAGATCTCCTTGAGGATATCCAGAAAATCCTCAGTAAGACAATTGATGTGATACCTGTTCATAAAAAAGAGTATGCCACAACCATAAATTTTTCAAAAGAATCGGATTCCCTTGAAAATCTGTTAAGAGAAAATGAATTCCCGGAGAAAAAGAAAGGGAAAAAAAAGAAGCATAAAAAGAAAAAACAGGAAAACAGGATAGAATAATCAGAGACTTTTGCCCTTTTTTAACAGTAATACTCAGTTATCAAGTTTTTATGGAAGGGCCAATTAAGAGCCCCCAGCGGTTGCCTGTCAGGAACATTGAGAACCAAAGGAGATCAGACTTTTTCCCTGGCGGATTCAGGCATGGCAAAGTTTTCAACAGAACCGCTGCCCATGGTAAATCCGGTACATATAAACACAAGGATCAGCAGGGTTTTAAAAATTGTCAGTCCGTTCTGGACCCGGGTGCCGGTGAGGAGACTGTGGTAATGCACCAGTGAGAGCATGATGATCACGGCAATGGCTGTCAGGTTGATCATGCTCAGGGTGGCTATTTTAATGCCGAACATTCTCATAACCAGTTCTGGACGGCTGGCAATGTCAAAT
>JAWOEJ010000337.1:0-3340 GCA_046482845.1 Desulfobacteraceae bacterium
ATCATACCGGCCTTTCAAGCTGTGGATCATGAACCAGGCAACCGGTTTTTTCCAAAGCGGCATGCTCTGCACCAGCTCTTTGACCGGCACATCCCCGCGGCACATGTTCATGTAGGAGAAGGTGGATGAACCGCAGCTGACCTCTATCATGTCAACCCCGAGATCTTTGAGCATCCCGGCGTATTCAACCGCAAGTTCAGGGGTGATCCCCGGTTTAGGGGTGAAATCATGGGTGTTCAGCTTGACGGTAATGCAGAACTCATCCGGCACTTTTTCCTTTATGGCCTCAATCACCTGTTTCAGGAACCGGAACCGATTTTCAGACGATCCGCCCCATTTGTCCTGCCTGCGGTTAAAAAACGGCGATAAAAACTGGTTGATCAGAAAGCCGTGGGCACAATGCACCTGAACCCCGTCGGCCCCCGCCTTTACAGCCCTTTCTGCAGCATCTGCAAATGCCTTTACCGCATCTGTTATTTCGGATTCATCCATCTGCCGGGGTTTGAAAAAATTGATCGGATCCCTGACCGAACTGCCCGGCGCCAGCGGCGTCTGACCGATATCATTGGGACTGGTCTGCTGGCCGGCATGGTTGATCTGGAAAAATATTTTCGAATCAAATTCATGGACCGCCTTTACCAGCCGGGTCAGCCCGTCAATCATTTCATCCGAATGGATGCCCATGGGGGCATTGTACGCCCGGCCCAGGGGATGGACATACATGAATCCCGGGATGATCAGCCCCACCTCCCCCTGAGCCAGCTGCCGGTAGCGTTTGATCAGCGTATCGGTAACCTGACCGTCAGGATCTGCCATGCCTTCATACGTCGCAGAACGAACAAACCGGTTTTTAATATCGACATGGCCCACCCGCTGCGGTGTAAACAGCACACTCATAAACCTTTCCTCCTTCCTGTATCAGGCAAATTCCATTCGGGTTGCTCTGGTGACCCGGTGAGCAGTCCACCCTCAGACAAACTGTTTCGAATTATTTAACCTCAAACTTTTTATGGTGTCACCCAGACACCATTGTCGGTGAAATACTCGGCAGCATCCTCTTTTCTGCCCTCCTGCATCGCTGTTAAACAACCCCTCATCGCTTCTTCAATTTTTGACATGGAGATCCTCCTTTTTTGAAAAATTAATCGGTTTCATCTCGCCCCGGGTGAATCGATTGTCACAAAAGATGTCAGAGACGATTTCAATGTACCTGTCTCAGATAACCCGGGGACGGCTGTTCCTCAGCTTCCAGCTTTCCAAACAACGGCCGCAGCTCCGGATACCGGGCCAGAAGGTCTGTCAGGTCCTGGTCCAGCAGCCTGTCATAAATACCGGGACTGGGCCGGAAAGTCATGGGGTCTCCTGTCCGGCGAACTGTAAATAGGTTTCCAGAACCGGGCGGTCTGCTGCTGCCCAGTCCAGGGATGCCAGATCTTCTCTGGGCAGCCAGATCACGGCTGCATGCTCCCGCAGGATGATGGTGCCGGAAATGATACTGCACACAAAGGGATACAGGGTGATGGTAAACTCCGGATACGCATGGGTCTTTTCAGCCAGGGCCTGTTGCACGGCCACCTTGATGGCCAGTTCCTCGGTAATTTCCCGGCAAAGGCAGTGTTCAGGGGTTTCGCCGGGTTTGATTTTACCACCGGGAAACTCCCATTTCAGGGGCATGGCCATGGCGCGGCTCCGCTGGGCCGCCAATACACAGCCGTCGTTTTCGATGATGGCACAGGTGACGTGGAGGTGGTTTTCGCTCATGTCAAATTTTCATTATTTGAACATCTGCGGCTTGTCTGTCAGCATGATTTTGCTGGATCATTCTATTTCCAGAAACCCTTGCGTCAGTTTTAACAGCAACGCCAAAATAGCATCAAACCCGTAAGTCCTGCTCATCATGTGTGTGATAAGGCGAAATTCCGATGATTCAGACGTCTCAAGCGTAAGAATAGTTTTAATTTCTGCCCTCGTGTCAGGATTGCATATTTTTGCCATATCCTGGCCTAAGATCCTTATACTGGCCATTTTATAATCAAAGACTTCAGATTCAAGTAACTCTGCTTTTTCTTTAAAAAGCCTGTCCATAATGTCAGTGTGCTCATAATTTTTGATTATGAACAGAAGATCTTCTGCGTCCTTTGGCCTCTCAGGATATGCGTGTTTCCATGACAGTATCTTCAAGACAGCCAGGCCCGGAAGTGTCGGCACTTTGATTTCTAAGTATGGATCATGATTCACAATAATCGGGGTTGCATGTTGATATGCTTCTTCAAAACCTGACACACTCATGATTACACTATATTCCGGAGGCCAGCTGATCTGATTTTCAATATTCGATATATCCCCAAAAGGAATGATATCAATCATGGTATTGTCAAACAAAAACCGGTGTTTCTCTTTACAAAAAAATGTATTCCAAGAACGTCAGCTGCTTTTTGAATTTCCGAAATCGCTCTTACGTGCTCTGGGCTGACTTTTCCTGAAATATCCAGCGATATGCTCGTCATAAATCACTTTTGCCGTTTCAATCGTTCTCTGGTTGTTAATTTCCAGCAAATCCGCATAAATGATAAACGGATGGACGAAAGGCTTATCCTGCATGCCGTCAATGGACCAGAATTTTTTATAGATCTCAATATTCCCGTTTTCTGTTTTCTTGAGCCTGTTCTGGAGCAGGATCTCTCTTAATTTTTCCTCTTTTGCATATAAAACCACATTTTGCGGTTTAAGATAGCCGGTTAACTTAAACGCAGCTACTTCACCACCCCATTGCCCCTGATCCGGTTCAAGACGACAGTTCTTCCAGAAATCATAAGGCCCTTCAAATCTTCCAAGCAGCAGTTTGGGTTTCAGCTTTTCAGTGTAATCCTGGCACCATCTATTGAATAACGCGTCATTGTTTGTCAGCTTCCTTCCCCGTGCGCCCAAATCTATAATAAATCCCAGTTCTTTTAAATTATCGATCACCTGCCCCACTGTCCCCAGTGCAATCCCGGATGCACCGGCAATCTCTCTATAGGGTCTGTTTAACAGATTTTTGTCACAGAGCAGGGCATAAATCATTTTCAGGCCTGATTTGGTAAATGCTTTGCCTTTGGAAGGTGCGGCCGGTGATTTTCCTGCTTTGTTCCCTTTCACAAAGATAAAAACAGGCCGTGCATTTATGTATGCATTTCCTGCAGTGTCAATAAAATTGATATCCTTTTCTTTTAATTTTTCAGCCATTACCGGGTTTATATAATTTGAGACCAACAGTTGAGCCTGGGAAAAATCATTCTTATGCTGCATCAGGATACCGATAACAGATGGGTTCACAGTGGGTTTTATTTCTGCATGGAAT
>JAWOEJ010000355.1:0-10893 GCA_046482845.1 Desulfobacteraceae bacterium
CCAAGCCAGGGACCATAACCCCCCATACCAAATTCAAGGCGGAAATCTATTGTCTGAGCAAAGAAGAGGGGGGACGTCATACCCCGTTTTTTTCCGGGTACAGGCCCCAGTTTTTTTTCAGGACTACAGATGTTACAGGCGTTCTGACCCTTGACGAAGGCGTTGAAATGATAATGCCGGGAGATAATGCAAGCATTAGTGCAGAACTGATTGCCCCCATTGCCATGGAAAAAGAGCTCAGGTTTGCCATCAGGGAAGGGGGAAGAACAGTTGGCGCCGGTGTTATTGGTGAAATAATTGAATAAAATCTAAGGGGTGCTGAGTGGATCGAGTGATAATTACCCTTGCATGCACAGAGTGCAAGAGAAAAAACTATACAACGACCAAGAACAAGAGAAAGTCTCCTGATAAACTTGAAATGAATAAGTACTGCAGGTTTTGTAAAAAACACGTTCTTCACAAAGAGGGGAAAAAATAAATTCAGGTATGACGGCTGGAATTTGAGCCGATAATGCAGGCCAGTAGCTCTAATTGGCAGAGCGCCGGACTCCAAATCCGGATGCTGGGGGTTCGACTCCCTCCTGGCCTGCCATTTCTTTCTTTTTCCAGAAATTGTATCCCTTCCGTAAGGGATCTGGAAGAAAATAATATACGTATTTTGCGCAGGCCAATATGTATGATCGGGTTGTTCGTCTTTAAGGCGCAGCAATGGGGGGAAATTGAAATATGTCCCATTGGTGCAACGCAGAAGACGGGCTAAAATACAATCAAGATACGTGGATTATTTTTTGGAAGATCCCAAAGACCCTGTGATAAAAATTAGGAGTATTCATGGCGCGTTTACAAAAGAAAAAATCAACAGCAGAAAAGGCAAAACAGCGGGAAAACACATCCAGATCAGATGACACAGCCGCCAAAAAAACATCAGGCAGTTTGCCAGCCAGTACTGCTGGGTCCGGTGCGAAAAAAGATACAAAACCCCTTGGTTCTTCAGTGAAAGCGTCAACTATTTCAGGCCGGGAGAATTTTATACAAAAAGGGGTAAGGTTTTTCAGGGAAGTCCGGGTGGAGTTGAAAAAAGTAACCTGGCCGTCACGGAAACAGGCTGCAGGTTCAACTGTTGTTGTGATAATTCTTGTTTTTATTATATCTGCTTTTCTGGGTATGGTTGATTTTGGCCTATCAAAACTTGTCCAGGCTGTTCTTGCATAAAAAAGAGGTGAGCTGTGGCGAACAGATGGTATGTGGTTCATGTGTATTCCGGTTTTGAACAAAAGGTAAAAATTGCACTTGAAGAAAGAATAACTGCGCTTAATCTTTCCCGTAAATTCGGTGAAGTCCTAGTGCCTACCGAGCATGTGGTAGAATTGGTGAACGGTAAAAAACGTGAGTCTTCGCGTAAATTTTATCCTGGTTACATTTTGGTGAACATGGAGCTCAACGATGAAACCTGGCATGTTGTTACATCAACAGCCAAGGTTACAGGGTTTCTTGGCGGAAAAAACAAACCAACGCCGATCAGCGACAGTGAAGCAGACGAGATTATTTCCAGAATGGAGCAGGGCAAAAATCAGCCTCAGCCCAAATACACATTTGATGTTGGTGATGATGTACGTGTGACTGACGGACCTTTCACTAATTTCAACGGTACGGTTGAAGATGTGAATCACGAAAAAGGAAAACTTAAGGTCTATGTCAGTATCTTCGGCAGGGCAACACCCGTAGAACTTGATTTTGTACAGGTAACCAGAATTTAAAATTAAAATAGTAAAAAAATGTGTCAGGAGTAGATAAAAAATGGCAAAAAAAATGATGGCGCAGATTAAACTTCAGGTTGAGGCTGGCAAGGCAAATCCTTCTCCCCCGATTGGCCCTGCACTGGGTCAGCACGGAGTTAATATTATGGATTTCTGCAAGGCATTCAACGCCAGAACAGCCAATGATGCAGGGTCGATCATACCGGTTGTCATCACTGTATACCAGGACAGAACCTTTACCTTTATCACAAAAACACCTCCGGCTTCCATGCTTTTAAAAAGGGCCGCCAAGATTTCCAAGGGCTCAGGTGAACCAAATGTTAATAAAGTCGGGAAAGTTACCCATGACCAGCTGGTTGATATTGCTAATATCAAGATGGAAGACCTGAATGCGGCAGATCTGGATTCTGCAGTTTCTATTATAGCAGGTACGGCCAGAAGTATGGGGTTGGAAGTAGTTTAACACCGAAAGGAGTGAGTGACTAAAAATGCCGAAGCACGGTAAAAAGTATAGGGAAATAACCAAAAAAATTGACAGGTTGAACAAATACGACATGAAAGAGGCCTTGGAGCTTTCACTCTCCTTATCCTACGCCAAATTTGATGAAACAGTTGATGTTGCTGTAAGACTGGGTGTTGACCCAAGGCATGCAGACCAGATGGTTCGGGGTACGGTTGTTCTTCCCAACGGCCTAGGTAAGGAAGTTAAGGTGCTGGTATTTGCAAAGGGTGAAAAGGAAAAAGAAGCCAGTGACGCAGGCGCAGATTTTATTGCAAATGACGAAATAATAGAAAATATCAAGCAGGGCTGGTTTGGTTTTGACAAGGCAGTGGCAACCCCGGATATGATGGGAACTGTGGGCAAGCTGGGCAGGGTTCTCGGCCCTAGAGGTCTTATGCCGAATGCCAAAACAGGAACGGTTACCTTTGAAATAGAAAAGACTATTAATGAACTCAAGGCCGGAAAAATTGATTTCAGGGTTGAAAAAGCCGGTATTGTTCATGCACCAGTTGGAAAAGCGTCTTTTGGTGCAGATAAACTATTTGAAAATACAAAGGCGTTTATTGATAAGATTGTTTCTCTGAAGCCCTCAACCAGCAAAGGCACCTATGTCAAGGCAATAACTGTTTCAACAACCATGGGTCCCGGGGTAAAAATTGACACGGGTCTGTTGAAATAGAAACCTGGACCGGGAAAAATTTCAGGTTGATAGACCTGATTGAATAATAAGTTTATGGATGAGAATTTGAAATTTGTTTTAATCATATAAATTTCCAATTTAAAATCTGTCAAAGAAGTAGGTACACCAATTAGGTGTATAACGGTGATGCCGGCCTGCCGAGACAGACATTATGTTTTGGCACAGCTGTCACCTCGAAATTTACGATATTAAAAGGAGGTGTGGTTGGATTGAATTTAGCTACAAAAAAAGAACTGGTAGAAAAATTAAACAAACGGATTCTAGAGTCTCAGATTTCAATTCTGGTTGATTACAAAGGGCTTGATGTGGAAGCAATGACCCGTCTAAGGACTGAACTGAGAAACGAGGGCGTTCAGCTTGAAGTGGTAAAGAACACCCTGCTGTCCATTGCGTCAAAGGGAACAGACTGTGAACTTATAGAGGATCACTTTCTCGGTCCCAATGCCCTTGCAACCTGCAGGGATGATGCGGTTGCCCCGGCAAGAATACTGAGCCGGTTTGCAAAAGACAATGACAAGCTTGAGATCAAGATCGGCGCCATGAATAGTGGCGTTGTTACTTTTGAGGATATAAAAGCGCTTTCTAAACTGCCGACCAGGGAAGTTCTGCTGTCTCAGCTTTTATCAGTTATGCAGGCTGTTCCCACCGGTATGGTCCGAGTTCTCTCAGAGGTACCCAGATCCTTTGCAGGAGTTCTCAAGGCTATTGCTGATCAGAAAGAGGCGGCTTAACTTCAGAATTTATTGCACTTACTGTGCAGGTATTACGATTTTAAAACAGACAAGAGTTGTTATACTCTTTTTTCAGTGTTTGTAAGGAGAAGAAAAAAAAATGGCTGATATCACAAAAGATGATGTTATTGAATTTATTGCGAATATGAGCGTTCTTGAGCTGTCAGAGCTTGTAAAGGAACTTGAGGATAAATTTGGTGTGTCGGCAGCTGCCCCTGTGGCCGTCGCAGCAGCAGGCCCGGCTGCAAACGGTGAAAGTGCGGCAGTTGAGGAACAGACCGAATTTGATGTTATTCTTGAAGCAGCAGGCGACAAAAAAATTGGCGTTATCAAGGAAGTAAGGGCAATAACCGGACTTGGGCTCAAGGAAGCAAAAGCTTTGGTAGATGAAGCCCCAAAACCAGTCAAGGAAGGTATTGCCAAGGAGGATGCAGAAAAAATCAAGGAACAGCTTGAAGGCGCCGGCGCTCAGGTAACCCTGAAATAAGACTGCGTTGTCCTTTAGGGTATTTATCAGTGCTGCAGGCAAAAAATATCTGCAGCAAAAACTTGATCATCGAGTGACAAGGAATAAAATATATAAAAACAGCACCCGTTGTTTTACCATGTAAGAGACGTCAAAATTAGAAATTACGTGTTATATCAGGCGATTAACAGAAAAGCTTGATTGATTTTTGATGCGGAGGCAAGGGATATAACCATGTCTCCGCTTTCATGGTTATAATAAACTCATATTTGGAGATACCATGACTGGGAGCCTTTTGGCAAACAAGCGCATAAGAAAAGAATTTGGCAGTAAGATCAGTGTGGTTGATATCCCTGATTTAATAGGGATGCAGCGCACTTCTTTTGAACGTTTTCTTCAAAAAGATGTCCCCCCGGAACACCGAAAGGACATGGGGATACATTCGGTGTTTAAATCGGTTTTTCCTATAAAGGATTTTACAGGTACTTCCTCCCTTGAATATGTGTCATATACATTTGGTGAAGCAAAGCATTCTGTTGAAGAGTGCATCAGCCGGAGCATGACCTATGAAATCCCCGTAAATATCACTGTTAGACTGGTGGTGTATGATCTTGACAAGGACACCAACGTCCAGTCCATCCGCGATATCAAGGAGCAGGAGATTTATTTCGGTACCATTCCGCTGATGACCAGGCGGGGAACATTTATTATCAACGGTACAGAAAGGGCTGTTGTCAGCCAGCTTCACCGATCCTCCGGCGTATTCTTTGATCATGACAAGGGAAAGGGTCATTCCAGCGGCAAAATAATTTATTCAGCCAGGGTGATACCTGTCCGAGGATCATGGATTGATATGGAGATTGATCCAAAGAATATTGTCAATATCCGTATTGACAGACGGAGAAAATTTCCTGTTACTATTTTGTTTAAAGCCTTTGGATATACCAACGAAGATATCCTCAGGTTTTTCTACAAGACTGAACGTATTGTCAAGCAGAACGGGTCATATTTTAAAACCTTTAACCCGGAAAATCTAAAACGACACCGGGCCAGTGCAGATGTTATAAATCCTGAGACCAATGAAGTGGTCGTGAAAAAAGACCGTCTGTTTACCAAACGGGCTTTGAAGCAACTGAAAAATGCCGGACTTGAATATATGCCCATTGACAAGGATGAGTTGCTGGAAAAAGCCATTGCAGCCACCATCCATCTGAAGGATGAAGAGGCGCCTCTTGTGGTATCAGGCGAAATCATTGACGAGGAAATCCTGGATAAAATCAATGCATCAGGATTTACAGAATTTGATATTCTCTTTGTTGACACATATAGTTCAGATTCCATGAGAAAAACTCTGGCAATGGACAAGGTTACGTCAAGGACTGAAGCCCTCATAGACATCTATAGGAGGCTCAGGCCGGGGAATCCTGCAACAGCTGAGGTTGCCCAGGAATTTCTGGATCACCTTTTTTTCAAGCCGGCATATTATGACCTTTCCAATGTGGGAAGGCTTAAAATGAATCATCGTCTTGGCGTAAACACGGCAATAGACGTGAGAACGCTGAGAAAGGAAGATATTTTGCTGACCGCGGCAAAACTGGTGGAAATCAAAGATACTCAGGGAGCAGTAGATGATATTGATCATCTTGGCAACCGGCGGGTCAGGGCGGTGGGCGAACTTCTGGAAAACCAGTACAGGATCGGTCTTGTCCGCATGGAAAGGGCAATCAAGGAACGTATGAGCATGCAGGAAGTGGATGCCATGATGCCCCATGACCTGGTCAACCCCAAGCCTGTTTCAGCTGTTGTAAGAGAGTTTTTTGGAACCAGTCAGCTTTCCCAGTTTATGGATCAAACCAATCCCCTTTCCGAAACCACTCACAAAAGACGTCTCAGTGCCCTTGGTCCCGGCGGTCTGACCAGAGAAAGGGCCGGCTTTGAAGTAAGAGATGTCCATCCTTCCCATTACGGAAGGATCTGCCCTATTGAAACCCCTGAAGGCCCAAATATTGGACTGATTGTTTCATTGTGCACCTATGCCCGTGTAAATGATTTCGGGTTTATAGAAACCCCTTACCGTATTGCCAAAGATGGAAATGTTACAAAAGAAATCAGTCATTTATCAGCATTTGAGGAAAAAAAGGAATTTCCGGTTGCCCAGGCCAATGCAGTGCTGGATGATGAGGGAAATTTTGTGCGGAATTTTATCAGCGCCCGTGTTGAAGGGGAATTTGAAATGGTTCCCAGAAACGACATTGCATATATGGATGTTTCTCCCAATCAGCTGGTGTCTGTTTCAGCCTCTCTGATTCCGTTTCTTGAAAACGATGACGCCAACAGAGCTCTGATGGGCTCCAATATGCAGCGACAGGCGGTTCCGTTAATGAAGAGTGAAGCCCCTTTTGTTGGAACAGGAATTGAAAATGTTGTGGCAAGGGATTCAGGTGTGGCCATTGTTGCAGATCACGATGGAATTGTGGTGGATGTTGATGCCAAGCGAATTGTGGTTAAAAATACTGGAGACAGCAGTACAGACAGTGATGTCAGTGAAATTCCCGACCAGGTGGTTTCCATTTACAATGCAGCCAAATTTATCCGGTCAAACCAGAACACCTGTGTCAATCACAGGCCCATTGTAAAAAAAGGGGATTTTGTCAGAAAAGGAGAGGTGATTGCAGACGGTCCATCCACTGAGATGGGGGAGCTGGCCCTCGGCAAGAATGTTGTTGTGGCTTTTATGCCCTGGGGCGGCTATAACTATGAGGACTCGATTCTCATGAGTGAACGTCTGGTCAAGGACGGGGTGTACACCTCGGTGCACGTGGATGAGTTTGAAGTGGTTGCCCGGGATACCAAACTTGGCAAGGAAGAAATAACAAGGGACATCCCCAATGCCGGTGAAGACGCCTTAAGCGATCTTGACGAAAGCGGCATCATACGGCTTGGGGCTGAGGTTAAGCCCGGTGATATCCTTGTGGGCAAGGTCACCCCCAAGGGCGAAACCCAGCTGTCTCCGGAAGAAAAGCTCTTAAGGGCCATTTTTGGTGAAAAGGCCGGAGATGTTAAGGATACGTCCCTTCGGGTGCCCCCGGGTGTTCAAGGGATTGTGACCAGTGCCAAGGTGTTTTCCCGAAGGGGTCTTTCAAAGGACGACCGCACACGGCAGATAGAAGATTTTGAAATAGAAAAGCTGGAAAAGGACAGGGATGATGAAATAAAAATTATCACGGAAACCGTACAGGAGAAACTAGAAGAACTTCTGCAGGGCCTTTCTGTTTTAATGCCGCTGAAAAAAGGGAAAAAAGTGGTAATTTCGTCAGGAACCCGTATAGAAAAGGGGGTTTTTACAAATATCCCTTTGACTTCCCTTGCAGGTTTGTCTGTTGATGATGCGGAACGTAATGAAGGCGCCCAGGCGTTTCTGGAAAAAGCTGAAAAACAGATTAAAAAGGCAAGGGAGTATTTTAACGGCCAGGTGTCGCGTTTTGAAAAAGGAGATGATCTTCCGCCAGGGGTGTTAAAACTAATTAAAATAAATGTAGCCAAAAAGCGGGTGCTGTCTGTAGGGGATAAAATGTCCGGTCGTCACGGCAACAAGGGTGTTGTTTCAAGAATTCTTCCCATGGAGGACCTTCCCTATTTTGAAGACGGCAGAACCGTTGATATGGTTCTGAATCCGCTGGGTGTTCCCTCTCGAATGAACGTTGGACAGATACTTGAAATTCATCTGGGCTGCGCTGCAAGAGGGCTTGGCCGTCAGATTGATGATCTTATTGAAGAGATGAAACTTGATGAATTGCGAACCCGGTTGAAGCGGATATTTACAACTCCCCCATTAAAAGAGGGGGCAGACCGGTTTGATGCTGAAAAAAAATATGATTTTGATGCCCATTATACTCTGGCCCACCAGATGCCTGATATGGAAAATCCTGAAGAGAAAGCCTTTGTGGATGCCCTGAACCTGGCTGATGACAATACGCTTTTGAGTTTTGCCAGGCGGTATAGAAACGGGGTGCATATGGCAACCCCTGTGTTTGACGGCGCAGCAGAATCTGAGATCAAAGCACTGATCAGGTATGCTGGCCTTAACACCTCAGGACAGTCTGTCCTTTACGACGGCAGAACCGGCGAACCCTTTGATAAGCCCATAACTGTGGGTATCATGTACATGCTCAAGCTGCATCATCTGGTAGACGACAAACTCCATGCCCGTTCCATCGGCCCCTACTCTCTGGTGACCCAGCAGCCCCTGGGAGGCAAGGCCCAGTTCGGCGGACAGCGTCTCGGGGAAATGGAGGTCTGGGCCATGGAGGCTTACGGGGCTGCCCATGCCCTTCAGGAATTTATCACTGTCAAGTCAGATGACATGACTGGGCGCACCCGGATGTATGAAAAAATAGTCAAGGGTCAGAATGTTCTTGAACCTGGAATGCCCGAGGCCTTCCGGGTTTTGATCAAGGAACTTCAGAGCCTGGGGCTTGATATCGAACTTATCGAAGGGAAAAAATAAAAGGAAAAGCCATTGGAAACTATATACGATTTTTTCGCCAAGCCAAAAGATCCCAAGGCCTATGACAGCGTTAAAATAAGCCTTGCGTCATCTGACCAGATCCGGCAATGGTCTTATGGAGAAATAAAAAAACCTGAGACGATTAATTACAGAACCTTTAAGCCGGAAAGAGACGGCCTGTTCTGCGCAAAAGTGTTTGGTCCGACCAAGGATTATGAGTGCAATTGCGGAAAGTATAAGCGCATGAAGCACAGGGGGGTTGTCTGTGAAAAATGCGGAGTTGAGGTGATCCAGTCAAAAGTCCGCAGGGAAAGGATGGCCCACATCGAGCTTGCATCACCGGTTTCCCATATCTGGTTTCTCAAAAGCCTGCCCAGCAAGATTGGAAATATTCTTGATCTGACCCTGAAGAACCTTGAAAAAGTGCTTTATTTTGATTCATATATAGTAATGGATCCCAAGGATACCGGGCTGACCAAACTGCAGCTTCTGTCCGACGACAAGTACCATGAGGCACGCGATCTATATGGATTAGAGTTTGAAGCCGGAATAGGAGCGGAAGCTGTTTTAAAGCTTTTGGATGAGATTGATCTTGATCAGGTGTATCAAGCGCTCAGAGAGGAGCTCAAGACAACAAAATCCGTTGCAAAACGTCAGAAGATTGCCAAAAGACTGAAGATCGTTGACGGATTTCGAAATTCAGGGTTCAGTCCCACACGGATGATAATGACCGCCATCCCGGTTCTGCCGCCGGATTTAAGGCCCCTTGTTCCCCTGGAAGGCGGACGGTTTGCTACCTCGGATCTCAATGATCTCTACCGCAGGGTGATTAATCGCAATAACCGGCTGAAGCGGCTGATGGATCTTAATGCACCTGATATCATCGTGCGCAACGAAAAAAGAATGCTTCAGGAGGCGGTTGATGTTCTTTTTGACAACGGCCGCCACGGACGGGTTGTAACAGGTACCAATAAACGCCCCCTGAAATCCCTGAGTGATACCCTGAAGGGCAAACAGGGGCGGTTCAGGCAGAATCTTCTCGGCAAGCGGGTTGACTACTCCGGCCGTACAGTAATTACCGTCGGACCCTATCTTCGCCTGCACCAATGCGGTCTTCCCAAAAAAATGGCCCTGGAACTTTTCAAACCGTTTATTTATAATTATCTGGAAAAGAAAGGGCTGGTCTCTACGGTAAAAAGCGCCAAAAAAATGGTGGAAAGGGAGGATGTAGAGGTTTGGGATGCGCTTGACCACGTGGTAAATGAGTATCCTGTTATGCTGAACAGGGCGCCCACCCTTCACCGGCTTGGTATTCAGTCTTTTGAACCGGTACTCATTGAAGGAAAGGCGCTGCAGCTGCATCCTCTTGTCTGCCCGGCATTTAATGCAGATTTTGACGGCGATCAAATGGCCGTACATGTTCCCCTTTCCCTGGAAGCCCAGATCGAGGCCCGGGTTTTAATGCTTTCAAGCAATAATATTCTCTCCCCGGCCAATGGTCAGCCAGTGATTGTTCCCACCCAGGATATTGTACTTGGTATTTACTATATGACCCGCGGTGTCAGCGGACAGCCCGGAGAAGACACTCTTTTCTCCAGTGTGGCTGAAGTCAGAGCAGCTTTTGATGCCAGACAGATTACCATACATACCCGTTTAAAGGTCCGTATAGACGGTGAAATTCACGATACAACCTGCGGCAGGATTATGCTTTGGGAAATTATTCCCGGAGACACCCTTTTGTCCCTTTCACGCATAAAAATTTTAGACCGGGACAGTGCCTGGGCGGCATATGATGAATTAAAAAAAGGTAAAGACTTTCATGCGGTTGCCGGGACTTTCGGGGAACAGGGTCAGAGCGACGCTAACCCCCAGATCGGACTGCTGACCAAAAAGGAGTTCAAAAATTTCTTCCAGGCGGCCGAGATCAAGGCGGAACAGCTCTTTGGGCTGAGAAAAGACCAGTTCTCAGATGTGATTGAATCCACTGGGTACTATAATATATTCCGTGTAGATGAGCGGCGGACAACCATACCCTTCTATCTTGTCAATCAGCTTATGAAAAAATCCCAACAATTGCAGGAACTCCAAAAAGAATTAGACGAACTTTAAAGAAAAAAACCAAAAATAGCAGCAATAGTTCTCTGTTCCATTCAAAGGATATGTTTCGGTTGAAAAATAAAAGCCTCAGAAATGAAAGTGACAAAAAACAGGCAGCCAACCCGTACAAAAA
>JAWOEJ010000020.1:0-4034 GCA_046482845.1 Desulfobacteraceae bacterium
GAACAGCGACCGACGGAGGACTTTTTCCCTGCCAGGCTAAAAATCAAGAACTGCGGCCACTGGTCCTCAAACAGCTTGATTGTCGCAACGCCTGGCAGGGAAAAAGTCTGATCTCCTTTGGTTCTCAATGTTCCTGACAGGCAACCGCTGGGGGCGGCGGTATTCAAAAAACTTGATGATCGAGTAACAGCTTCAGTGCCATTGAAAAATGCCGGGACAGCGAAAAGTTATATAGAATCTTGGCAGGCTGTTTGCGACTTGGTATTTGATGATACCAAGTCGCAAACCTGTTATTTTTAAAGAGTTATTTTGAATGCAAAAGAGATATGTCAAAGGATCAGGGAGATTTACTCTGACAGCGGTTTTTTCCCACCGTTCACCAGCACAACCAGGGCCTGCACGAATTCCTTGAGATGTTCCGCCTGAGTGTGCATCTCCTCGGAAGCGGAGGCTGACGCTTCAGCATTGGCCGCATTCAGTTGAACAGATTTGTCCATGTCATTGATGGCCCCATGGATCTGCTCAATGGCAGTGGACTGGGTATTAGACAGTGCGAAAATGTCATCAAGAATAGCATTTACCTGGGCCGTACTGTCGGTAACCTGCCGAAAGGCCTCGTCCGTTACCGTGACAATGGAGTTCCCCCGGGTAACCCTGTCCATCATCCCCCTGATCAGTTCATCTGTATTGCCGGCAGCATCGGATGCCCGCATGGAGAGATTTCTCACCTCGCCCGCAACCACGGCAAATCCTGCCCCGGCTTCCCCGGCCCTGGCCGCTTCCACTGCGGCATTTAAAGCCAGAAGATTTGTCTGGAAGGCGATTTCATCAATGGTTTTAATAATTTTTGCGGTATTTTCCCCGGCTTTTGCGATTTCATCCATGGACTGGTTGAGCCGGGCCATGGATTCGCTGGTGCGGGTGACAACCTGTGCCGCCTCTTTCATCAATTGATTCGCCCTGCCGGCATTGTCCGCGTTTTTACGGGTCATGGAAGCCATTTCCCTGATGGAAGAATTGGTTTCTTCAATGGCTGCTGCCTGCTCGGAGGTTCCCTCCGCCATGGACTGGCTGGCGGAGGCCACCTCACCCGAGGCAGAGGCCACCTGAAACGCTCCTTTGTTCATTCCCTCTGTTATTTCATTGATGGGCCGGGTGACCCCGCGGGCAATCCAGAACCCCAGAAAAATAAGGACAAGGCTGATGGAGATCACCGAAAACGTGCAGCTTGCATCGGCAAAGGAAAGTTGGGTAAACATGGATGCTGTGGCGGTATTCACAAGCGCTTCAGCCTCTTTTTTCATCGCGTGACTGGTCTGGATCAGCAGTGCCTTTTCCGCCTCCCGGTTCTCCCAGGCTGTATAAAGGGATGTGAGAAGCGGCCCAATCTGCTCTATCTCTTTTTCCACCTTTTCCCAGAGTTTGGAATATTGCTCCTGATTCACCACGCCGATCTGGGCCGCCGTATTCAGCCTCTTTTCGTCCAGGGTGGCAAGAAGCGTATCCCTGCTGGTCACATAAGTGTTCCCATCATTATGCAGAATCAAATTCTGAGCGGTAACAACCATTGTCTGAAAATGGCCCAGGAACTGACTGGCCTGATCCCGGAGCTGGGCCTGATCCCTGGGCAGATCTTCCACCATCAAAGAGAGTTCCATCTCTTCTTCATTCAGAAAATGGATGATCTGCATCAGGTAATCAGTTCCCCTGGCAAAATGGGAACCAACGTCGGAAACCAGAGAATCCAGCGCCATGACTACGGGAATCAACCGGTTAAGAACCTGCTGATGTTCTTTTTTGAGTGAGTTGAACTTCCTGAGGGAGTTATTCAACGGATTGGAAGGATCGATCTGCAGGGAGTCGTCAATCTGATTCTGCAGGTTCACCAGCAGTTCCACGATGTGGTCTGATATTGATTTGTCCGCCTTATTGACGAATTTTTCTTCTATAAGAAAAGTTTCAAGGACCTGCTGAATCAGCCGGTTACCCGCCTGACTGTATTGAATGGTTTTGCTGCTGTTCGCGGAAACGTAATAATTGATACCTGCCAGAATCATAATCCCTGCAATACCGATAAAGGATATCATCAGTATTTTCAGAAACAAACCTCTCAGAGCAATTGAGAACCCTTTTTTCTTCATGGCAACTCCAGATACGTTTTACATGAAAATCTCTGCAGACAGCGGTGAAAGAGAGATTTTCATGATTAGGTTGTACTGCCAGGGGAACGCGGGGGAATGTTTATTTTACCCTGTCCCCGTAGACTCCGGCGAAAACAACCAGGTCTCCGGCTCTCTGGAAATAGCAGTGTTTGGTATATATCCCTTCCGCGTTGGGTTTTTTCCAGTGGTAGTCAAACCATCCTTTTTGTTCACCAGCTTTGATGTTTTCAAAGACAGCCGGATACCATGGATTCCTGGTAATGGGGTCCTTGAGGCCCATCAGATTTTTTCCGATGAATTTGGGCTGGGGACCATGGGCGACGATGGTGGCATCAAGATCCATTAAATAAATATAAGTATCCTTCCAAACAAAAGGACCTGATGCGTCATTCACCTGTTGAATCGCAGTATTTGCACCCTTTGTTGAAATAATGTCCGCAACCTCGGCACATTTCTGGACACATTCTTCCCTGGTTGCCAGATCACCAGCCATGGCGGTACTCCAGGTCATCACCATACAACTCAAAAAAACCAATACCAATTTCAAGCATCTCATCGTTCTTCTCCTAAATTTTACATGAAAGTCCTTGCTGCCCGTGCAGAACTTTCATGATTTGTTGTGGCCGGAACCGGGGACAGCATCCCGGACGTCCGGCAGGCTTCGTTCCTTTATCTCGTCATCGAATTCACAAAACAATCCTTTTTTCGTCTCAGAAATCCTGTGTCCCGTGTCAGAACTACACGATGGACAAGAAATTGCTTTTTGTTAACCAAAGCATAAGAAATTTTAAAAAATATTACCTTGAATCTGATACAGATTGATCATAATTCTACGTGTATCAGATTTAAGCAAGTTAAGGCAAGAAAAAAAATCAGTTCCGGAGATCTTAATAACTGCGTTATGAGTTGATCACAATTGATGATGTACAGATGTTTTTTAAGATATTTGGATCTTATCATCCAAGTATGAATTATTAAGGGGCAGTGGATTTTTTGATACCAATGCAATCATAAATCTGATAATATCAGTTGACTCTGACAACTAAAAGCGTCTTTTATTATGGATCACCGACAGGAATTAAACCGGCAAACCAATAAAACTCTCAGGTTGTCAGCAAAGATTTATTCAATAGCAGCATCTGGATATTATTCAGCGGGTCAAGATATACGGTTAGATATAAAAATGGGGAAAAATGGAAAAAAAACAGATAAAAGATAAAATCCTTGATGAAATTGCCAGAACTGAAAAACAGATTTTAAGCTATAAAAAAAATACAAAGCCCGTGGCTCCTGATAATGCTATCGGGAGAATTTCCCGTATGGATGCAATTGTAAATAAAAGTTTAATAGAAGCTTCGTTAAATCAGGCGGAAATCAGGTTGGATAAACTGAAATATGTACTTTCAGAAATAGAATCACCTGAATTCGGAATTTGTATAAATTGCGGAGAGGCTATTCCGATCGGCAGGCTTCTTATAATTCCGGAAACCCTTTTATGTGTTAATTGTGCTAAGTAGTGTTTAAACGAAAACGCACCGACAGGCTTAAGAAGTTGAGTGTTTAATGCTTACACTTGATTATCAGGTTTTTCTATGGAAGAACCGATTAAGAGCCCCCCAAATATCGCCCTGCCAGAAACATTGAGTACCAAAGGACATGATATGCATCAAAAGGACATGATATGGTTGAAAAACCCTCTTATGAAGAATTAGAAAAACGGATTCAGGAATTAGAGAAAACAGAATCTGAACATAAACTTGCAGAAGATCGCATGAAAAAAATATTCAACAATACCCAGGATGCTATCTTTATTCATGATCTGGAGGGAAAAATTCTTGATGTCAATGACAGGATGTGCCGGATATATGGGTT
>JAWOEJ010000026.1:0-6811 GCA_046482845.1 Desulfobacteraceae bacterium
CCTGCTGCGGGGCTACGCGGTGCTGGCCAACACTTCGATGCCCATGATAGGCGACCCCGAGACCACCTACGACACCTTCGTGCCCCAGCTGGTGGCTGGCACTGGTGGTGGTGATTGCAGTGATGAACGGGGCTGAAAGTGAATTCCGGAGACGGATCCTGGGCCTGGAACCCCATATTCTGCTCATGAATTACAACGGCACCTTTGGCAGTTATGATACAATTCTGCAGGACCTGCAGAATAGCCGCCGCATAAGGGATGCCTCCCCCATTTTGTTCGGCCAGGCAATGATCCGGACCCGGCAATCATTTTCAGGGGTCATGGTCCGGGGAATCATTCCGGACAGCAGCGCTTCTCTGATCAAAGGATTTGACACAAAAGATCTGGAAGCAGCATTGTCCGTTCATAAAACAGATGGGGACAATCTGCCCGGCATAATTCTGGGAAAAGAGCTTGCCAGGTCGGTCGGGGTGATGCCGGGTGACAACATTGTTCTCATGTCCACCAGCTCATTTGTTTCTCCCATCGGCCAGATACCTTCCATGAAACGGTTTGCGGTACAGGGCACCTTCAGTTCCGGCATGTCCGAATATGACGGCATGCTGGCCTATGTCCATCTGGAGCAGGCCCAGAGGCTCACAGGGGACCACGATAAAATTTCCGCCATCGGTATCTGGGTGGATGACATTTTCACGGTAAAACAGGTCCGCAAAGCGGTGCTGAAAGACCTGGCCTATCCCTTTTATGCCCGGGACTGGATGGAAATCAACCAAAGCCTGTTTTCCGCATTGAAACTGGAAAAAACAGCCATGTTCATCATACTTACCCTGATTATTCTGGTGGCAGCTTTTAATATTGCTTCTGCTTTGATAATGATGGTTATGGAAAAAACCAAAGACATTGCCGTCCTCAAGGCCATGGGCGCCACCCATGGGGTCATTGGAAAAATTTTCATCCTTAAGGGCCTGGTCATCGGTGTTCTGGGAACCTTTCTGGGAACAGTGTCCGGGGTTGTGGTCTGCTGGCTGCTCAAACACTATGATTTTATCCAGCTGCCCCAGGCCTATCCCTTTTCAACCCTGCCGGTGCAGCTGGAACCCCTGGATGTACTTCTGATTGCGGTGAGTGCGGTTTTCATCTGTTTTGTATCCACCCTGTACCCTTCTTACAAAGCATCAAAAATGGACCCGCTGGAGGCTATTCGGTATGGATAAGGACAATGCTTCCTGTGTTCTCATGCGTCTGGAAGGGGTCAGCAAAACCTTTGCCAGTCCCACAGCTTCCATTGAAATCCTCAAGGATGCTGATTTCATTATTTCCAAAGGCGAGACCCTGGCTGTGGTAGGGGCATCAGGTCTTGGCAAATCAACCCTTTTAAATATTATCGGCACCCTGGACAGACCTGATCATGGACAGGTGATATTCAAGGACCAAAATCTGTTTTCCCTTACCGATGAAAAACTGGCTGCCTTCCGCAATGAATGCATTGGTTTTGTTTTTCAGTTTCACTATCTGCTCCCGGGATTCACTGCCCGGGAAAATGTGATGATTCCGGGACTCATCGCCCGGAAAAACAAAAAAACTGTTGAAAAACAGGCGGAAAATATGCTTGAAAGGGTAGGGCTTGCCGACAGACATTTTCATCGGGTAGAAGATCTTTCCGGAGGAGAACAGCAGCGGGTGGCCATTGCCAGGGCCCTGATGATGAAGCCCGATCTTTTGCTGGCTGACGAGCCCACCGGCAATCTGGATGAAAACAATTCCGACAGCATCCATGCACTGCTGGACCAATTGAACAAGGAACTGGACATGACGATCGTTGTGGTCACCCATAACATGAAGCTCGCCCACATGATGGGAAAAATGGTAACTATCCGCAACGGTAATATTGCACCGGCATCTTACAAAGGATTGACATGAAAAAAGCGCTGAACATAGCAGGGATTATCTGGTTTGTATTGTTGTGCATGATTTCCGGACTGTCTGCCGACCAAACCACAAATGTTGCAATTTTTCCTTTTTCTGTTCAGGCAGATCAGCCCCATGAGAACCTGACAGAGGATCTGCCGCTGATGCTTAAACAAACCCTGGAAAAAGAAGGTGCCAGGGTGATATTTGTCAAAGACTATTCAGACAAGGATGCCTGGGATCCGGCAAAATTCAGGCAGGAAGGCATTCGTCTGGGGGTGGACAAAATCATTACCGGCAATGTTTTTGTGGCCGACCAGAGCATCAGCATTGACACTGAAATGCACCATGTCTATGAATCCGGTCCTCCTGTGACGTTTTTTTCCCAGGCAAACCAGCTGGAAGCCATGTTTTCCGCTGTCACCGACCTGAGCCGGGGTATCATTGGTGAATTGTTTGAAAAACGCATCATTGCAGCCATTTCTGTCACCGGCAACCGCCGGGTGGAATCTGACGCTATTTTACGGACCATCACCTCGGGCCCCGGTGAAATAATGGATCCGGAAAAATTGTCCAAAGACCTGTCCCTGGTTTACAAGATGGGTTTTTTTGATAATGTGGTGGTCAGAAAAAATGAGCTGGACCAGGGGGTTGAAATCATTTTTGAGGTCACGGAAAAACCCAGTGTCAAAAACATCAAATTTTCTAAAAACCGGGTGTATAAAGATGATGAATTGTTCGGTGTGATTGACACCAGCACCGGTTCCATCCTCAATGTTTACAAAATCAACGCTGATGTGGAAAAAATCAAGCGTCTGTATACGGAAAAAAACTTTCATAACTGCCAGGTGCATTATGAAATAAAATCCCTGGAAAACAACCAGGCTGACATTGTCTTTGTTGTGGATGAAGGCGAGAAAATCAAAATAGAAGCCATTACCTTTAAGGGCAATACGTATTTTACAGATAAAAAAATAAAAAAAGCCATGGAGACCAATGAAAAGGGATTCTGGTCATTTATAACCACTTCCGGAGATCTGGACCGGACCGAACTGGAAAATGATGTTATCCGCATTGAATCTCTTTACAAAAACAACGGATTCATTGATGTCAAGGTATCGGATCCTGAAGTGGAAATGGGAGAAGAAAGTATTTCCATTGGTTTCAAGATCGAGGAAGGAAGCCAGTATAAGACTGGAAACGTAGATATCACAGGAGATATTCTTACATCCAGAGAAGACCTGCTTGAAAAACTGCAGTCCAAAAGAACCAAGCTTTACAACCGGGAATTGATCCGCAAGGATCTTCTGGGCCTCAACGATTTTTATTCCAACCGCGGATACGCCAATGTAGAGGTATCGCCTCTGGTACAAAAAGATGAGGCAGATAAAAAGGTGAATATCACCTTTAAGATTTCCCAGGGCGAGCCGGTATTTTTCAACCGGATCATCATCACGGGGAACACCAAAACAAGGGACAAGGTCATCCGGCGGGAACTGGCAGTAAAAGAACAGGGCAGGTATTCCATGGCCGGTATCCAGCGCTCCTACCGGAACCTCGGGGTGAAAGATTATTTTGAAAACATTGAAATCAATCCGGTTAAAACCCCGGTTTCCAACCAGCGGGATCTCGAGGTTAATGTTACGGAAAAAGCCACGGGGAATTTTTCTTTTGGCGGCGGGTTTTCCACTGCTGACGGTCCCTTCGGCCAGGTATCTCTGGAAGAAAGAAACCTGTTCGGCAGGGGCCAGCACCTGAAACTTCTGGGCAGGATTTCAGATGAAACCGGTTTATACGATCTGGGTTTTACCGAACCCTGGATTTTTGACAGGCCCATTTCCGCCGGGATTAACATCTACAGGCTGGAAAAAGAGTTCGAGCATTATGAACGCAATGCCATCGGCCTTACCCTCAGGTCTGCTTACCGGCAGCTGTGGGATTATACCACCATCGGCATAGAATACAATGTGGAAGATTTTGAAGTGGAGAGTGTGGAAACCGCTTTTACCAATGTAACAGAAGGTGATTTTTTCACATCCAGTATCAAACCCTATATCAGCTATGATTCCAGGAACCATTATTTTCTGCCCACCAGGGGAATTTTCAGTAAATTTTCCGTACAGTATGCCGGAGAATTTCTGGGGGGTGATATCGACTACACCAGATATATTGCCGAAGCCGGATTCTGGAAGCCTTTGTTCTGGAAATTCACCGGTGCCTTCCATGTGGAAGGCGGCTACCTGGATGACCGGACCAACGGCCAGATTGATCTGGACTGGGAACGGTTTTATCTGGGAGGGATCAATTCCGTCAGGGGATTTGACAAATATGATATCAGCACCCAGGACAAGGGTGACCCTATTCTGCGGGGCGGTGAAAAATATATCCAGTTTAATCTGGAGCTGATTTTTCCCATCCAGGAAGATATGGGCGTGGCCGGGGTTCTGTTTTATGACAGGGGAGATGTATACCGGATCAGCGAGGATATTGATCTGGCAGACCAGTTTTCCAGTATCGGATTTGAACTGCGGTGGAATTCTCCCATGGGACCCATCCGGCTTGCCTATGGCCTTGTTGTGGAAGGCAAGGATGTCATGGATACAGGGGACGGCCAGTTTGATTTTTCCATTGGTGCATTTTTCTAAAATTTTTTATTTTTGTGGAGGAAACCATGAAGCGTGCAAGCATTGCAAGTATTATATGGATTGTTTTTATGGGATTCATACCTGCGGCATTTGCTGCAGATTCGGCTAAAATCGGTGTGATCAACTTTGAAAAAATCATGAAAGAATCCAGTGCCGGAAAAATGAATCAGAAGATTCTCAATACCAGGGGCCAGGAGCTCAAAGGCAAACTGGAAAAAGAAAAACAAGTGCTGGAGGAAGTCAACAAAGCCCTTGAAAGAGAATCCCTGGTTCTCAGTGGAGAAAAAAAAAGAGAAAAAGAACGTGAATTCAGAATTCAGGTCAATGATTTTAAAAAAATGCAGGAAGATTTCACCAATGAGTTGAAACAACTCGAAATAAAACTGATTAATGAAATGCAAAAATCGGTATTTGATATTGCCGATGATATCGGGAAAAAAGAAAAATATTTACTGATTATTGAAAGAAAAAATGCCGGGGTAATTTATATGGCCGATCATGTTGACATAACCGACGTCATTATTGAAAAATATAATGCCCAGGTCGCCAGCGGCAGTTAAATACCGGCATCTGCCCCATGAAATTACTTGTAAAGGATATTGCAGCAATGATCAATGCCCGGCTTTCCGGAGATCCTCTGCTGCCCATTACCGGTGTATCTTCTTTTGACACCGCCACATCATCGGATATCACTTTTGCCGGTGATGGATCATATCTGTCACGCCTGAATCAGACCGAAGCCGGTGCTGTGATCATCCCTTTTTGTGATGTGGAAAAGGCAAACCATCCCTGTGTTCTGCAGACAAAAAATCCCAGGCTGGCTTTTTTTGAAGTGGTGAACCATTTTCATCCGGTATCGACACCGGCACCGGGCATCAGTGCGCTTGCGGTTATCGGTGATAACTGCAAACTGGGAAACCATGTAACCATAGATGCCCACGTGGTCATCAAAGACAATGTGGTCATCAAAGACAGGGTGCATATCATGCCCCATGTGTATATCGGAGACGGGTGTGTTGTGGGAAAACATTGTGTTCTCAAACCCAATGTCACCCTCATGGACCGCTGCTGCCTGGGGGATCATGTCACTGTCCACCCGGGATCGGTTATCGGATCTGACGGATATGGATTTGTCCAGAATGCCGGCACCCACGTTAAACTGTCCCATACCGGCCATGTCAGGATCGGGGACCATGCGGAAATCGGTGCCTGCAATACCATTGACCGGGGTACCCTTGGCATCACCTGGATCGGCTCCGGTGTGAAAACCGACAACCAGGTGCATATTGCCCACAATGTGACCATCGGAGACAATACCCTGGTGGTGGCCCAGGCAGCCATAGCCGGTTCCACCCGGGTGGGAAAAAATGTTATCATAGCAGGAAAAGCCGGTATTTCCGGTCATTTGACCATTGGAGACAATGTCATAGTAGGGCCGTATGCCGGTGTTTCATCTTCTGTTTCCGAAAACCAGATTGTGTCGGGTATTCCCCATATGCCCCATAAAACCTGGCTCAAGGTCGTTAATATTATCAACCGGCTGCCGGGCATGAGAAAAACCCTCCTGTCCCTTGAAAAGCGGCTGAATTCACTTGAAAGCGCCATAAACAAATCGGAGCCCCAATGATTCACCCCACAGCCATTATCGACAAGTCGGCTGAAATTGGTAACAATGTTACCATCGGTCCCTATACCATTGTCAAACCAGATGTATACATCGGTTCCAATACCACTATCGGTTCCCATACCACCATTGACAATTATGTCACCATAGGAGAAGACTGCCAGATATTCCAGTACGCCGCCATTGGCGGCGCCCCCCAGGATTTGAAATTTCAAGGAGAAAAAAGTTACCTCAAGATCGGCAGGGGCTCCATTATCCGGGAATTTGTCACCATCAACCGGGGAACCGAAACCGGGGGAGGTATTACAGAAGTGGGGGAAGAAAATTACCTCATGGCCTATACCCATATCGCCCATGACTGCAGAACCGGCAGGCAGGTGATTCTTGCCAACAATTCCACCCTGGCCGGCCACATTGAAATAGGAGACCACGCCACCATCGGGAAAATTAATGAAAGCTCAGTGGTTGCTGCCGATATTCAGGGAGCAAACGGAGTGGTACACGTTATCGACAAAGTCTTGATTCCATAATTTCCCCAGTCATGGTCTCACTTTAAGTGAGGCTATGACTATTATTCTAAAACAACAATAAACAACAAAAATAGATTTGAAAACAGATTAAAATTTTAAGATTA
>JAWOEJ010000101.1:0-4731 GCA_046482845.1 Desulfobacteraceae bacterium
CTTGAATTCTGCTAATTCAGCCTCACACGGCTCACGGTAATGGACGAAAATGCGATTCAGGGTCTAAAGTGCTTCCCGGAAAATTTGAGCTTATAGTCTGTCTGTCTGGCAGGTAATAATACCAAGATAGCCGTCAACGGTTATTTGACTGTTGTTCTCAATCAGCTGCATGGCGTTTGATGCACCGGTGATACAGGGAAGTCCATATTCTCTGGCGATAATGGCACCATGGATCAGCATGCCCCCCCGCTCTTCCACCACAGCAGCGGCCAGGGGGACAATGAATGTCATATTTGGATCAACACCCTGACAGACCAGGATTTCGCCCTGCCTGAAAGACATCAGATCCTGGGGATGCTGTATCCGCCTTGCCTTTCCCGTTGCAATACCCGGTCCTGCGGGATGCCCGACAATCTGACGGGATTTCACCCATCTGTCTTTAACGGTTTGATCGGTAACGGCCTGGGCCGGCTTTCCTTGTTCTTCCGGTATAGCGCTGAGAGCAGAAATCCGGGTGAGCAGATCTATATCCTCCTGGGGCGTCAAGGGATTTGACAGCCTCTGCCGGCCTTCCTCGACGGCCTCATAAAGCCGGGCTTCTATCCGTCCAAGATGGATATTATCGTCATCCCGAAGCCGGTAGCTCTCACGGGCCAGATTCAGAATATCCTCTGCAAAGTCCCGTCGCTCCGGCGAAAAGCTGTCAAAGTATTTTTTTTTCTGTGCAGCGGTATCTCTGGAACTGGTTTTTACCGGCCTTGGGGGGCGGTTTGAAAATTCCAGCAACACCCGGATGAGGGCTTTGGGTCCGTATTGGCATTCACTGGCAGTGCCGGTTGAACAAGACAGATCGCCGAACTGATTTATGAATGAATCCAGCAGGCGGGTGAACGGATGATCCGGGTCAGGCATGATATCATCTTCAAGTTGGGTTTTAAGCCGGGTATCACTGCGGATCATACCGGCAAGGGTTTCAAGATGATGGTTCCTCTCCATGCTTTTCAATCCCGTATTTTCCAGCAGCGTCATGAATTCATAGGGGTCTTCCGGTGTCACCGCGTCGTTGTATAATTGTCCGAACAGTCGTATCCCATGGGCAAAGGGAATGAAATCCCGCCAGTATACTTTGACCCAGTGATCATAAATGTTCTGTCTTTCTTCTATTTCCTGCCTGAGGGCTTTTGCAGACAGCGCTTTAAGATTTTTTCTGCCCAATCTTTCAGCATCAGAGATCATACGGGGGATCAGATCATGGTTAATTTTTTCATGTAAGGCTTTTAAATTGTCATAGCTTCGATGCAGGGTTAAATACCATGCTCTTTTGTCATCGGTTTCATTGAATCCTGTGCTTGTGATCGGTCGGGACTGGAGAATAATAAGGCGATGGCTGACAAATGTCCATTCAACATCCTGGGGTTTACCAAAAAGGGTTTCAAGTTTTTTACCGGTTTCCCAGATCTCGTTCACTTCATTGTTATCCAGGGGGGGGATCTGTGCCAGATTTTCATGGACTTCGGCAAAAGCAATACCTGTTGAAACGGGTATGGCCCTGCGCTGGCGGGCGGGTTGGGTATGATCAAGGATTTTACCGGTTGACCGGTTTAAAAGCCATCGGTCCGGTTCAATGTCTCCGTCAACCAGTGCCTGATTTAAACCGTAAACGGCTTCAATCACGGACTCGCCTGAATCAGAGGGATTCAGGCCGAAAAAAATCCCGGCTTTGTCTGATGGAATCAGTTCCTGAAGAATAACAGCCATACGGCTGGTATTGATATCAATGCCCAGTTCTTTCCGGTACAGAAGTGCCGCATCTGAATAGAGGGATGCCCATACCAGCTTGATATGCTTGATAATTTCCAAGCCCCCGGATACATTTAAAAAAGAGTCATGAAGCCCTGCAAACGAGCTTTCCGAACTGTCTTCGCCCGGGGCCGAGGACCTGACAGCCATCTGAACTGCACCACAGCAGGTTCGAATCTCTGTTTCAAGGTTTTTTTGCAACGATTGGGGGACAGGTGTGGTTAAAAAGAAACTGCGAATGCGAAGCGAAATGTCCCAGATTTCCTCCCACCGCATTTTTTCCAACGGTTTCTGATGGATTGCAAGAAAAATCCTGTCTTTGAGATGGGTTTGTTCAAGAAAATCCTCATACACCCGGCAGGGAACACAAAAGGTTCGGGGGACAAGAATACCGGCCTCATGTATTTTTGCCAGGCAATGGGCTTTGCCGCCCACCTGGTCTTGTCCGGCAGCCAAACAGTCATCCATATCCAGCAGTGTTTTCATAAATTGACCCTGTATTCAATAACGTTTTGAAATCGGTTGACCATGAAATATCGGTTCATGGTAATACAGATCAAGGCGGTTGTGGGCGCCCTGGAAAAATCTTTCATATGGGGATGTTTGTCTAAGAACATGGCCAATGCTTTTTTGTCATGGGCTTTTTCAACCACAGACGCAATCCCTGTTCCGGTTACCGATACGGCATTGTAAATATCTTCAGCCGTATTCCGGCTGTTGTTTACCAGAACGGCTACCTTTGGATTTGACCTGAGATTTTCATATTTTCGGGTGGTATCAGGGGTTAAAAAATAAAAATATTTGAGATCACGACTTGCCGCAAAGGCAACCAGACTGGCATATGGCTGGCTGCTTTGCGCGGTTGAAAGAACGGCAAACTCCTGTGAATCAAATAATACGGATATTTGGTTCTGCACCTTATTTCGACTGGTATCCATAAAAAATCCTTTAGCTTTTAGCTGAGTACTGATGGCTGACGGCTGACGGCTTTGATATAAACCGGTATGATGCACAGCATCACAACAAAAATATGAAACAGGAGAGTGGCGCCCCCACCGGTTACCCGTCGGGCAGCCGGCAGGTTGATGCCGGTTCTGGACGGAATGTTTCCGGAGGACTTGACATATGCAAACCGGAAGCGGCGATCAAGCCTTTTAACATATGGGTAAATACATACTGGTGAAAGGGATACAGCGAGTACCAGTATATCATGCCCATGATCCCTTTTGGCAGGAAACGGGCCATGAGCGTTATCTGGCATTGATCCTTATCAAATTCCCGGGTTTGGATTTCCAGAAGTGCTTCTCCCGGGGTTTTCATTTCAGCCAGCAATAATAGTTTTGAAGGCGGCTCTGCCTCAAGGACCCGCCAGAAATCCAGGGCATCTCCGACCCTGATTTCATTGCAGGACCGTCTGCCCCGGGACAAGCCTACACCACCGGTACACACATCCATGATCCCCCGGATTTTCCATAATATATCCGCCCCGTAGTATCCTGTAGTGCCGCCGATTTTCTTTATGAACGGCCATATATCCTGGGCGGACCCTTTTACCACTGCCTGATATCCGCAGGAGAGGATGGTACCGCCTGAATATGAAGAATCACCATAATGGGTCCATTCGGGGTATTTGATTTGTCCGGCATCTGCCCAGCAGGTGTCAACCTGTTCCTGGCGGATTCGGTCAAGGGCCCTGCGAATGGCTTCTGAACAGGAAATCAGATCCTGGGGAATAATTTGGGTAATCCTGTTTTCCGTACACGTGGTAGGCAGACTTAATCCTTCTGTTAGGGGCTGGGCAATGGCAGCCGGAACCGGTGTTATCAGATGAATCCAGAGGGCGGATAATTTCGGGGTCAATACAGGGACCGGTATCATCACCGGGACAGGAAGGTTGGCTTCCCTGGCAAAGATACAAAACAGATCCCGGTAGGCCACCACATCCGGACCGCCGATATCAAAGGTCTGGTTTTTTGTTTCTGGATATTCCAGGCATCCTTTGAGGTAACCCAGAACATTTGTAATGGATATGGGCTGTGTGGGCATGCTGACCCACTTCGGGGTGATCATCACCGGCAACCGTTCCGCCAGATACCGCAAAATCTCAAAACTGGCACTGCCCGACCCCAGTATCATGGCAGCTCTCAGGACTGTAGCCGGAACAGGGCCGTCCATGAAAATTCTTCCAACCTCGTTTCTGGAAACAAGATGCCGGCTGATATTTTTATGGTGTATATCCCCCAGCCCGCCAAGGTAAATTATGTGTCCGGCACCCTGTTTTTCAGCAGCCTGAACCATATTCTCCGCCCCGATCCGGTCTGCATCCCGGTAAGCACCTTTACGGGAGATCATGGAATGGACAAGATAAAATATGGCATCGCATCCGCTGACGGCCCTGTGCAGCGAATCAGGATCCAGGATATCGCCTTTCACCAGTTCCACATTGACGTCCTGCCCCCATGGCCGGTCCGCCATTTTGGCAATGGACCGTCCCATGGCTCTCACCCTGTAGCCGGATGCCAGCAAGAGAGGAATCAATCGACCCGCAACATAACCGGTTGCTCCGGTAACCAGCACAGGCCTGATGGATGGATTGTTCATTCCCGCTCCTTTTTGGTTCCTGCATCACCCGGACTGAAATGGGCCGAGATGATGGGATATTGGATAAAATCGCGGTTCGGCTGATGCCTCACACGATCTAACTTTATTTATAGCGCTTATTGTCGTTTGAAATGATAAGTAACCGGCATTCCTTCATATACTCCAGCTGCAGAAAAATTGTCTTCAGTACCCGATAAGGTTCCAGATGCCCAATCACCGTCAGCATTTCCTTTAAGATGTCCTGTATTTTCATTGTAACTCCAGGTTCCCGTACCACTCCAATCTAAATGACCCAATATATACTCTTTATATGTTAAAGTGCCATTAGCT
>JAWOEJ010000128.1:0-14787 GCA_046482845.1 Desulfobacteraceae bacterium
TAGAGCCGCAAATGAATATTGTCCCTGACCACAAAGAGGGGGGTGGAAAGATAGCGCTCCCCACCGTCGGGGAAAATCACAACCAGGGTGCCAGATGTCATCCTTTTTGCTTCCTGCAGGGCCACTGCCATGGCAGCGCCGCTGCTCATGCCCACAAAAAGCCCTTCCTTTCTGGCCAGCTGCCTTGTGATGTCAAAGGCTTTGTCATCCTCAATATTGATCTTTTCATCCAGCAGCTGTTTGTTGAAAATATCAGGCACATAGGATTCCTTCATGTTTTTAAGTCCCTGAATGCCGTGTCCCAGGTAGGGCTCTGCACCGATAATCCGGATATCAGGATTCAATTGTTTGAGTTTTCTTGAAAGCCCCATAACCGTGCCGCTGGTGCCGATACTGGCCACAATCCCATCCACACGTCCGCCCGTCTGTTCCCAGATTTCCTCAGCGGTAGTATGATAATGGGCCTTCCAGTTTGCCTCGTTGTTATACTGATCCGTCATAAAGTATGTCTCAGGATTCTCCCGGGCCAGTTTGTAAACCGCTTCAATAGCGCCATCAGATCCCAGATGGCCGGGCGTTAAAATAATATCCGCCCCCCTGGCCTTTAAGATTTTTTTTCTCTCTTCACTGGCAGATTCAGACATGGTCAGAACCAGGGAATATCCTTTTACAGAACAGATCATGGCAAGGCCGATACCGGTATTGCCGCTGGTGGCCTCGATTACAGTTTTGCCCTTTTTAAGATGTCCTTTTCTTTCGCCATCCTCAATCATGGACAATGCGGCTCTATCCTTTATTGATCCACCGGGATTCATATATTCCAGTTTTGCAAAAATTTTTACATCCGGAAAGGGATTCAGTCTTTTAATCTCCACAACCGGGGTGTTTCCTATAGAATCAAGTAATGAAGTGTTCATTATAAATCTGCCTTTTTTCTGTTAAACAACTTCAGGCGGATACCTTCAATGATCTGCTGAAAAACCACTTCTCTGCCCTTTGACGCATCCACTATGTAAAACCGATCCATTTCTTTTCCGGCCAGTTCAAGATACCCCTGTCTGACCTTTTTGTGAAATTCAATTTTTTCCTTTTCAAAACGGGTCTCACAATCTGATCGCTGACCGTTTTCAACCGCTGTAAAGGTTCTTTCGAGCCCAGTTTCCGGATCAAGATCAAAAAGCAGGGTAAGATCCGGCTTGAGTTTATTTAAAACCATATCATGGATCTGCTGAATCAGAACCATCTCTATCCCCCTTGCTGAACCCTGGTAAACAGTGGTTGCATCTGCAAACCTGTCGCACAGAACCACTTTCCCCGCTGCCAGAGCCGGAAGTACAATCTCTGACACATGCTGGGCCCGGTCTGCCCCGTATAAAAGCAGCTCACAAAGGGAGGACATACCTGTATTTTCAGGATCAAGCAGGACAGCGCGTATTTTTCTGCCAACAGCTGTGTCACCAGGTTCCCGGGTCACAATGGTCTCATATCCTCTTTCCTTAAAAAACCCTGCAATTCTGCCGATCTGAGTGGTTTTTCCCGAGCCTTCTATCCCTTCCAGGGTAATAAACATATTTTTATATTTACCTTAACATTGCAAAAAAAACAAATAAATCCCTCTAACTGCCACGGGCAGACCTCTTTATATCTCGTTCTGCCCACAACAAAGCATGAAAGCTGTTAGCCCTTAGCCCTTAGCCCTTAGCGCTTAGCTGTTAGCTGTTAGCTGAGAACTGAGGGCTGATGGCTGACGGCTTTCATATAAATAACTTATCAGGTTCCCCCTTGACTTTTCAGCGTTAAAATGGCTTTATACAGTAAAATTTAAAAGTGTGCAAATTCTGAAACTTTATTTTAATTAATTTCAAATTAGAACTGCAGAAAAAATATTGACACCCTTATTCCGCACATACAAAACATCAGCGCTGTTACCATGGATTGATCTTGTTCTAATATTTCTTCTAACGACAATGCCGGCTGCCGCTTCAGACCTCCCTGAAAATCCGGTAGAATGGCACATATCCGCAGGCACGGCCACCTACAGCCAGGACAGAGAACTTTACATTGCAAAAGATGATGTTGTGATCACAGGGGGAAATACCCGGCTTGAGGCAGACTACCTTGAATTTGACAACACATCAAAACAGGCCCTTGCAAAAGGAAATGTGCTGCTGATCTCCGGGGATGACACCATTTCCTGTCAGACCATGGACATCAATCTTGTATCAAAAACAGGAACAATTTACAACGGCACCCTGTTTATCGAAGAAAGTCATTTCTACATAAAAGGAGACAGGATCGAAAAAACCGGTAAAGATACTTACACAGCGGATAAAGCCTCCATTACCTCATGTTCCGGGCTGGTTCCGGACTGGAAAATATCAGGAAAAAACATAGAGGTCACCCTGGAAGGTTACGGCACCCTGAAACATGCCACCCTGTGGGCAAAAAAAGCTCCAATACTATACTCCCCTTATCTGGCCTTTCCCGTTAAAACCCAAAGGGAAACCGGCTTTTTAACCCCGGTGCTCACCCATTCCACCCGAAAGGGATTTGAATATGAACAGCCTTTGTTTTTAGCCCTTTCCAGAAGCACAGATGCTACAATTTACCTGGATTATATGGAAAAAAGAGGAATTAAGACAGGACTGGAATACAGATACATCTTTTCTGAGGACTCAAAAGGAACCCTGTTTTATGATTTTCTCCATGACCGGCAGACCGGGGACAAGGATCCTGATAACAAAGACTATAATTATGATGCAACCCCAGACCGTACCAATTCAGACAGGTACTGGTTCAGGATGAAGCATGATCAGATTTTTCCAGACCACTGGTCTTTAAAACTTGATCTGGATTATGTCAGTGATGCTGACTATCTCAGAGAATTTGACGACGGACCCAGCGGCTTTGACAAGGTTGCCGCCTGTTTTGAAGACAGCTTTGGCAGAGGCCTGGACGATGATTATGAAACCATAAGGGAAAACAGGCTCAACATCAATAGAATCTGGTCAGACTATGCATTGAATATAGAGATGAACTGGCAGGACAATGTAACCGCCAGGCAGAACAATACAGAGGACACCACCCTTAAAACCCTGCCCTCCATACTGTTCAGCAAATTAAAACAAAAATCAGGAACCCTTCCCCTGTACTATAATTTTGATTCGGAATTAAACTATTTCTATAGAAAAGATACAACACAGAGCCTTGTCAGGGGAAGCCGGGCAGATGTTTACCCGAGAGTTCATTTTCCTGTTAAATTCAGCCGGTTTTTATCCATAGAACCTTCCCTCGGGCTCAGGGAAACCCTGTGGCTTACAGATGACTACGAGCGTTTATCCCGTAAGGAAGATTCTTTTCATCACAGAGAAATCTATGACCTTGAACTTGAACTGTCCACAGAACTGTCCAGAATCTTTAATACGTACAACTGGTTTGCGGACAGAATCAAGCATGACATACAGCCTTTCATAAGATACAATTACATTCCTGACACGGATCAGGATGATCTTCCTCAATTTGACACCCTTGACACAATTGAGAAAGAAAATATAATTTCATGGGAACTTGTCAACCGGTTTACATCCAGAAAAAAGGTGTTTAATAAAAGATCTGACAAGATTGAAGAGGTGTACAGGGAGTTTGCAAGAATCAAACTTTCCCAGGCCTTTGATATAAACAGGGAAAAAGATGATATGCGCCACCCTTTTTCAGACATTTTCCTTGAAAGCGAGCTCACCCTTAACCGCTTTATTGTGCTTGAGGAAAATATCAAATGGTCGCCCTATGACAATTGTTTTACCTCGAATGAAACCGGTGTGATGTTAAACACGCCCATGGGAAATGTGACCACCTCGTACAGATACATCAAAGACACGTCTGAATCCTTTTATTTAAGTCTTGTCAAAATGCTGACCCCGGAAATAACAGCCCATGCCGCTATTGAAAAAGATTTTTACAAAAATGAACTCATAGAATCCAGTGCCGGCATCACCTTGAGAAAGCAGTGCTGGTCCCTGTCCATGGGAATTAAAAATGAACCGGATGACACATCTTTTGCCGTTATGATTGAACTTCACGGGATCGGAGGATTTGGGAGTTTATGAAAAATGAAAAAAAATGGTATGCATTGTTAACCCGAAGCCATTTTGAAAATACGGTGCACAGCGCCATCTCCAGAAAATCAATTGACGTGTTTCTGCCCACCATAAAGAAACAAAGCCGGCGTAGAGACAGAAAAATTATTATTGAGGCCCCGCTGTTTCCGGGCTATGTCTTTGTTAACATCTCTGAAACCCCGGAAGAGCAGCTTATGGTTCTAAAAACAATCGGGGCTGTGCGCATACTGGGATACAACAATCGTCCTGTTGAAGTACCAGAGGCCCAGATCGACTCCCTTAAAATTATAACAGAACATGATGCCGACATTGTCACGGGGCCGGACAAATCCCTGAAGCAGGGAGAAATGGTTCTGGTGACCCAGGGTATTTTTACCGGACTGCAGGGAGAATTTTTAAGATACAAGGGAAAAGACAGAGTTATCGTAAAAATTGAAACCATGGGACAGTTTGCCGGGGTTGAAATTTCAAAGAAAGACATTGAAAAACTGCCCAGGCATTACAGCATAACACCTTGACTAATTATGAAATTTTATTTAAAAGGGGAAATAATACAACTGGCCATTCTGTTATTTACAGGGCAGATATGGAAAGCAGAGGAATTGACATTAATAATTAAGAGGTTTCATGAATAAACTTGAACTGATTGCAGCTTTAAAAGAAAGATCCGACATTACAAAAGCAGAAGCCATTGAAATTGTACAAATTTTCTTTGATTCACTGACCCATGCCCTGGAAAATGATGAACGCGTTGAAATAAGAGGTTTATGCAGTTTTTTTATCAAGGAATATAAAAGTTATACAGGCAGGAATCCCAAAACCGGAAAAAAGGTAACCATTCCCCCCAAAAAACTGCCGTTTTTCAAATGCGGTAAAGATTTAAAAGAAAGGGTCAACAATTAAAACATATGCCTGATCATAAAATAGATGCTGTGGACCACCCGGAAAATCTTTTAAAAAAACTTCTTGAAAACGGCCATATCCCCAATGCGCTGCTGTTTACCGGACAAAAGGATTCCGGCAGAAAAAAAGCCGCTCTTTTTTTTGCTCAGACCATCAATTGTCAACAGAAAGACACACTTTCCTTCCGGGAAAAGCCCTGCGGCCAGTGCATATCATGCAGAAAAATAAATTCCGGGGAACACCCAGATATCATTGGTGTAAAACCTGAAAAAAACATCATCAGGATTTCACAGATCAAAACCATTTTTTCATCCATTACAGCAAAACCCCATGAAGCAGATATGCGCATGATTCTTATTGAAGATGCCGATACCATGAACAATGAAGCATCCAATTCTTTATTAAAAATACTTGAAGAACCTCCGCTGAGAACATTTTTTGTCCTCACGGCAAAAAGCCTGACCGATCTTCTGCCCACAATTCTCTCAAGATGCAGACATATCCGGTTCAAGCCTGTTTCAGCAGATTCCCTGGGAAAAAAACTCACAGCTGACCATGGCGTTGATCCTATAACTGCGTCTACCGCAGCTGAATACGGCAATGGGAGCCTTGACAGGGCAAGGCGCTTTGCCAATATATCTGACAGAGAAGATAAAATCGACTGGATCAAAAGAAGAAAATGGATTATCAATCAAATTTCTGATATAATCACCTGTAAAGAAAAAGATAGTCTTTTGATTATGAAATTTGCAGAAAAACTCAGCCGGGAAAAAGACCTTCTTGAGGATTCCATTGACATTATCCGGACATGGTTGAGGGATATAGCCGTTTTCCGGTTTTCCCCGGACAGGGTAATCAATAAAGATGTAACAGATCTTTTAAAAAAAACAAGTGCCCGGTTCACACCAAAAAAAAGTGTCACCCTGATTAATGACCTGTATGATGCTGAAAAAAAAATCCAGGCAAACACTGTTCCGCGGCTCACGCTGGAGGCTTTTTTATTCAGGCTGATCCTTTAGGGATCTGGAAGAAAATAATGACCATGCAATCGGACAGGAGAAGACAATGACAAACAAAGCAGGTGTCCGGTTCAAACCTGCCGGTAAAATATATGATTTTAACTCAAAAGAGCTTTGTCTTGATTTTGGAGACAAAGTCATAGTAGAAACAGAAATGGGACTGGGATACGGCACCATAGCGGTTGTTCCAGTGCCCCTGGAAAACACTGAAAAATCCAGGGAGCTTAAGCAGATTGTACGTATTGCCACCCATGATGATTTCCTGAAACGGAAAGAGAACAAAATCCTTGAAAAACAGGCCTTTGATTTCTGCCAGAAAACCATTGACAACCTTAAAATTAAAATGAATCTGTTTTCCGTTGAGAGCACATTTGATACCACCAAACTGACGTTTTTCTACACAGCTGACGGAAGGGTTGATTTCCGGGAACTGGTTAAAATCCTTGTCAAGGAATACCGCATCCGGATTGAAATGCGCCAGGTGGGAATCAGAAACCAGTCAAAGCAGTGCGGCGGTATTGGCAGATGCGGCAGGGAAATCTGCTGTTCCTGTTTTATGAACAATTTCACCCCAGTGTCCATAAAAATGGCCAAAGAACAGGGGCTGTCCCTTAATCCAACTAAAATTTCAGGTCTGTGCGGCAGATTAATGTGCTGTCTTACCTTTGAAAACAAAACCTACAAAGACCTGAAAAATGAGCTCCCAAAAATTGGAAAAAGGGTTACAATAGACAAGGGCAAAGGAAAAGTTATCCGTCAGAATATTCTTAAAAGCAGGGTTACCCTGCGTATGGAAGACGGAAGCGAACAAACTGCAGACAAATCACAGATCCTTGAAATCCAGTAACCTTTGCCCATAAGGCAGACAAAACTCGATAGCCATTGATTTCAACAGCCCTGTCCGGGCAGTATTAACAAAAGAGAGAAAAATGAATCAAAACCATCCCAGATTCTTCACAACCCCCATTTACTACGTCAATGCCAAGCCGCACCTCGGCCATGCCTATACCACTATTGCCACTGATGTGGCTGCCCGTTTCAGCAGAATGAAAGGTTGTGACACCTATTTTCTCACAGGGACGGATGAGCACGGGGATAAAATTGTAGACGCGGCAGCCAGAGAAAAATCCACACCTGAAGAGTACAGCAACAGGATCAGTGCCCTTTTCAAGGACCTCTGGCCAAAACTTAATATCAGCAATGATTATTTCATCAGAACAACAGACCCGGATCATATTAAAACCGTTGAAACCCTTTTAACCAAAATTTATGATTCAGGAGACATATACTTCAGTGAATATGAAGGGATATACTGCTTTGGATGCGAACGTTTTTACCAGGAACGGGAGCTGGTTGACGGGAAATGCCCTGACCACGGCACAGTCCCGGAAAACATAAAGGAATCCAACTATTTTTTTAAAATGAGCAAATACCAGGACTGGCTGGTGGATCATATCAAAACCCATACGGATTTTATACGGCCGGATCAGTATAAAAAAGAACTGCTGTCCTTTTTAAAGGAGCCCCTTGAGGATCTCTGCATATCCAGACCGAAAACCCGTCTGACCTGGGGGATCACCCTGCCCTTTGACAAAAATTTTGTCACCTATGTCTGGTTTGATGCCCTGACCAACTATATATCTGCACTGGGCTACCCCGACGGCGGTCTTTTTCAGAAATTCTGGCCTGAAACCTGTCATTTTGTGGCAAAGGACATTATAAAGCCCCATGGTATTTACTGGCCCATCATGCTCAAGGCTGCCGGAATAGAACCTTACAAGAGTCTTAATGTTCATGGGTTCTGGAATGTCAGCGGCAGTAAAATGTCAAAAAGCATCGGCAATGTAACAGATCCAGTGGAGGTGTCCAGTGTTTACGGGACAGATGCTTTCCGGTATTTTCTCATGCGGGAAATGGTATTTGGATTTGATGCCAATTTTACCGAGGATGCCATTGTTCAGAGAATAAACGCAGATCTTGCCAATGACCTTGGAAATTTGTGCTCACGAGTGCTGGTCATGAACCATAAATACTTTAAAGGAATTTTGCCGGGTTCAGATAAACCAATTGAAACAAAAGACAGCCTCTGCCTGGAAAATGATGCTGTCAAGGCCATACAGGAGTATGAAACAGCAATGGAAAAAACTGAATTTCATAAAGCCTTAATGGCTGTATGGGAGCTGATATCCGTAATGAACAGATACATTGATGAAACAGCCCCCTGGAACCTTGCAAAAGATCGGACCAAAACAAAACACCTTGAAACCATTATATATAATCTTGCAGAGGGGTTAAGGGTGGTTTCCTGTCTTATCTACCCGGTGATGCCGGAAACAGCATTTAAAATTCAGCATTTACTGGGTTCTGGAAAACAAAACAAGGATGACTTTTACACCATGGATGAAATCCTCCCCTGGGAACAGCTTTCAGTCGGCATAACCCTTGATAAACCTCCTGTATTGTTTCCACGGATTACCCGTAAAAAATAAAAAACAGTTCAGGGATTTGCTGTGCATAATAATTTCAAAAAAAACACCTGGCGTGAATTTCAAACCGAGCTTAAAAAAAATACCAGAAAAAAACGCTCTGTCATCAAATACACCAAAGCTGCCGGTATCGCGGCAGCTCTGTTTTTTATCTTTTACTTTACAGGTTCCAGAGGTATTGACTTTTTTAACCCCGGCCCCCAAAAAGAAAACAGCAGTGCAGATGCCTGCATCACGGATGACACCCCTGAGGCAGACAGATTATTTACAAAACAAAACCTGCAGACCCTTTCTGCAGCCCAATCTTTTATAAATATCAGAAAAAAGACCCTCAATATTAAATATAATAATTCCATGGTTGAAGTGGAAACCAGCCTTGATATTCCCCTTCAGACCTACATTCTCTCACAATTGGAACATCTTAAAACCCTTACCCGCGGAAAACCCCAGCGTATAGGCATCGTTGCTATGGACCCCCGGTCAGGCGCCATCCTTGCCATGGCCGGGTTTGATCTTTCAGATCCCCGCATGAACACCTGTGTTGTGGGCAATTACCCGGCTGCCAGTATATTTAAAATTGTTACAGCAGCAGCGGCCATTGAACAATGCGGCTACACACCCCACACCCCGCTTTACTTCAACGGAGGCAAGTATACCCTTTACAAACGCCAGATAAGTGAAAAAAAGAACAGATACACCAACAAGGTCAGTTTTTCCAGGGCGTTTGCAGATTCCATCAATCCCGTGTTCGGGAAAATCGGCTCCCTGTATCTTGGCGGTGATATTCTAAAACAATATGCAGATTCCTTTGGATTCAACAATACAGTGATGACAGATCTTTCTTTTGAAACCGGCAGTGTTGTCATCACTGATAAAGCCTATCAATGGGCAGAAGTGGGATGTGGCTTCAACAAAACAACCACTATTTCCCCGTTGTTTGCCGCCACGGTCACCAGTACCATTGTTAATTCAGGAACCAGGACAACCCCATGGATCGTCAGACAGGTCAAAGATCCCCAGGGTAATCTTATATACGAAAAACAGTTCAGTGCCCCGCCAAGGGCGGTTCAGGAAAAAACAGCCCACACCTTAATGAAGCTTATGAACGAAACCATCACAACAGGAACGGCAAGTAAATCCTTCAGGGGGTTCAAAAGGGATGCGACCCTGTCAAGACTGAGTATCGGCGGGAAAACAGGCTCCCTTTACAATCGATCCCATACTGTGAAATATGACTGGTTTACGGGATTTGGAAGGGAAAAAAACGGTGATAGACAGATTGCCTTAGCTGTTATCGTAGGACACAGAAAATACATTGGTACAAGGGCCTGCAGATACGGAAGATTGATATTTAAACAATACTTTAAAAAATATTTCGCTTCCCAGAACAACAATGGTGCACAAAGAGGATAAAAAATGAAAAGAAAATCTTACGTTTCAGGGCTAATACGTCGATTGCTGAATATTTTTTCCATAAATCTGGCGTTTTTCAAACATATAAGCCAGGTCAGAGACAATACCATTGTTTTCTTTCCACTTTATTGTACCACCCTGTGCTGCGGGCTGTCGGCCCTTGTGGCCTTTAAGGGGTCAACAGAGGATAAAAACCAGCCCAGCCTGAAAGAACTGGACGTCATCACCAGCTCCCTTGAAGCGTACTGCCTCAAGGCATGCATGGACCAGTCTCTTTCCCTGCAGACCAGCTATCTCAATGGAGATGCCACGCTTACGACCTTTCTGCACAAGACAAAGAGCCTTAAAAGGGATTTCCCTTTTTTTGAAATTTTTTCCAAACATGAAAAAAAAGAACATATTGAAAAAATTGTAAAAACCATCAGGGAATTTATAAAAACTGAAACAGACGTTCTTAAGGAAAAAATGGCGGAACTGGCCGCTGATGAGGTTGACACGGCATTAAAACGACTGGAAATCCTTAAAGACATCAATTGGTGTATGGAAAAAGAGATCTTAGAGAACATTGAAAAAATTAAAAATATTGCAGTCAGACATACAACCCCGGAAAACAGTAATATTGTCTCCCTGTTTAAAAGAATCAATGCGGTTTTAAACAGCATTGACCGGCTGGAAGTCAGAGGCCGGGATTCTGCAGGTATTTCCATTATTTTTACCTTTACAAAAACCGCCTTTGAATCCTTTAGACAGGGAATCATTGACGCAGGCTTAAGCAATGATCTGAAACAGAGAACCAACAGACCCATACTGACCAATAACAGCATCACCATCCATGATTCATATTGTGAAGACCAGACCCACTTTGTAAGCATCTCACTGGTATACAAGTTTGCCGCAGAAATCGGCTGTCTTGGAGACAATGTTTCGTTTTTAAGGAATCAGATTAAAAACGATCAGCTGCTGCAGGTGCTTGCCGGATTTGACTGCAGGTTTCACTCCATTACCGCCCACACCCGGTGGGCATCCATTGGGGATATCACAGAGGCAAACTGTCACCCTGTGGACAATGAGCCCTATGACAAACAAATGGAAAAATCAGGGATTATCCATGTCAGCCTCAACGGGGACATTGACAATTTTATGGATCTAAAGGAAGAATACCAGGACAGATACGATATGATCTGTCCGGAAATAACAACAGATACCAAAATCATCCCTTTGCAGATTGAACATTATATCAGACAGGGGGCCGCCATTGAAGAGGCGTTCAGGCTTGCTGTCAATGATTTCTCAGGGTCCCATGCCATATGCATGCACACAGATCTGGCGCCTGGAAAACTTTTTCTTGCCCAGAAGGGCAGCGGCCAGGCACTTTTTGTGGGCATTGGAAAAGACCACTATATAGCTTCCTCAGAAGTATACGGACTTGTGGAAGAAACCAGCTCCTTTGTAAAACTCAACGGTGAAAAAAACGGGCAGATCATGATTCTGGATCAATCCTCCCAGGGCGGGCTGGAAGGAATTAAATCCCTGACATACAGCAATGCTCCCATTGACATCTCAGTATCAGATATCCAGACCACTGAAATCACATCAAGGGACATAGACAGACAGCAGTTTCCCCACTATTTTTTAAAAGAAATTTCAGAAGCCCCGGTTTCAGTTGAACGGACACTGGAAAACAAATGGAAAACAAATCCAGGCGAAACCACCTGTTTTACAATTCTGGAGGAATCTGTAATACCTGAATTTCTGGAAAAAGAACTTAAGGCCAACGCCATAAAAGAGATTATCTTTATTGGTCAGGGGACAGCCGGGGTAGCTGCCTCCGGGTGTGCCCATATATTTTCCCACTATCTTTCAAAAACCGGCATTGAAATCAAGGCCTTAAAATCTTCAGAACTTTCCGGTTTTTTTATGAAAGGATGTGATAATGACACAGAATCCATGTCAGCGTATTTAATTGTGGCCATCAGTCAGTCCGGAACCACCACTGATACCAATAAAACCGTTGATATGGTGCGGGCAAGGGGCGCCAGAACCATTGCCATTGTCAACCGACGGGACTCTGATCTTACCTTTAAAACAGACGGGGTGTTTTACACCAGCAGCGGCAGAGACATTGAAATGTCAGTGGCCTCAACCAAGGCGTTTTATTCTCAGATTGCAGCAGGCGCCGTGCTCGGGCTTCATATTGCATCCATAATGGATTCAATGTCACCTGAATTTATTACCCATGAAATCCAGGCGCTGACCGCCCTTCCAGGCAAGATGAGACAGGTGCTGGAAATCAGGGAAGCCATAAAAAATTCTGCAGAGCGCCTTGCTGTTGCCAAAAACTACTGGGCCACTGTAGGAAGCGGGTCCAATAAAACAGCTGCTGATGAAATAAGAATAAAGCTCAGTGAGCTGTGTTATAAAACCATATCTTCTGATTTTGTTGAAGACAAAAAACACATTGATTTGTCCTCTGAACCCTTAATCATTATCTGCGCTGCAGGCACCAGACCCAGCGTACTCGGAGACATTGTCAAGGATACCGCCATTTTCCGGGCCCATAAGGCATCCCCCATAGTGATTGCCGAGGAAGGGGAAACACGGTTTGATGCGTATGCCGAGGATGTCTTTAAAGTACCTGAAATCAAGGAACATCTTGCACCGATTCTCAACACCCTTGTGGGACATCTCTGGGGCTATTACGCGGCCCTTTCCATCAATAGAGGATCTGAGTTCATGTACGGATTCAGAAACCAGATCCAGGATCTTCTTGACGAATTTACCAGCATGGGACACGACATTTATGAAGTGATCCTGGAAAAGAAATTCAGGGAAAAAATTGCAGAATTCTACACTGTATTTACAAAAAAAAGGCGGGAAAACAACTTTTCTGCGGCCATGGGGCTGGACAATGTCTCCAACATCACATTGCTGTTAAAATACCTTTCCGGAAGACTGCCGGTATCAGACTTTGAAATCGACTTTGCCATGAAAGGAACCCCTTCCAATATGCTCAATGCCTTTTTCAGCACCCTGGGGGAAACCATCAATATCATGGCAAGACCTGTGGATGCCATCAAGCACCAGGCCAAAACAGTCACCGTGGGAACCAGCCGCCTGGTGGATGAATACAAGGGAATTGTCTTTGATGAACTCTCCCGGCATAATATTTCAATTTCCCAGCTGACCAACAGAAATGTACTGGTACTGAAAAACCTTCAGCAGATTTTTTCCAGTATCAAAGGCGGGCTGCTCTACCAGATTTCCGGGCTGACCCTCCTTGGTGAACCCAGCAGTGAAACAAAAATCGAAGTCATAACAAAAACCGGCTCCCTTGAATCAGAACAATCCAGGGTTGAATCTGACCACCGTCTCAAGGGAACAAAGAACATTATTGTCAGAGAGGGAAATGTTTATATTGGCAAAGGCCGCAAAGACGGCAGAAACATTCTTGTTATCCCCATATTGTCGTCTTTGGATTCAGGCTTTAATGTAATTGAATACATACTTTCGCTGCATGTATCCTTTAAATCCGTCAAAGATGTTTCTCTGCTGAAACGGATAAAAGCCCTTGGCGGGAAATACACCAGGATCAAGGATCTTTCTCTGGAATCCAGCCGGCTTGAATGGGATGACAAACTCCTTGATTTGATAAAAATTGAAAATCTATTTGGAGACTCTGCAGAAAAAATTGTTGAAGAGCTTGAAGCCCTTCAGGACAGATAAATAAAGGGCGGAATACACAGGGAAAAGAAAAACAGGGGAAAAAAGAACCTTTCTCTCTACTCTGTCTCTTTTTTCCCCTGTTGGAATAAAACTATTTGGAAACAATATCCGATTCAAGCTTTTCTGCAATATTTAATGCCCTGGTCAGGGCGTCATTAATGGTAAACAATTGAATCTTAAGCGTTTTAAGCGATGCCGGGGTTGTTGAAATTTTTTCAGACCCTGATAATAATTTTGCAAGCTCCTGGGATTTTTCTGCAAATTTAAAAAGTTTCCCACTGAAATCATTTATCTCACTGGCCCATTTGTTCCGCTCTTCACTTGAGAATTCGATTTTGGCATTTCCTGTGCCTTCAATAAGATTGTCCAGATTGTAGTCTTTCGGATTTGCAATAATTTCATACATAACAGCTCCTCCCTAAAAAAATTATAAATAGAACCCAGTTTGACGCATATTGGAAATTACGGATACGCAAAAGTTTTTCCCCGCCAGACTGACCTTATATAATACGGGGAAGAAGATTGGATCACATAATTCTTTATAGTATTTTAAGACAGGGATGAAGTCAAGCGGTGTTTGAACCGTATCAGTCGTTTAACAAAAAAAAATCCAGCGGGATCAAACTGTTTATCGCCAAAAAATAATTGAAGATCATAACGGCACCATTAAACTTGAAAGCACTTACGGCCAGGGTACCAGCGTTATCATCACTCTGCCGGAAAATTCAGAGTGATGACAGCCCGATATAGATAAAATCGAGTCAATCCCTCAAACAATGTTAAATAATTCCAGAAAGGGATCTGTTCTTTAATCCCAGTGATTTTACCCTTTCCATGACTTTTTTATCAGAAACAAGGGGCGGGGCATGGAAATCTTTGGTCCTTGCATCAATAATCAGGGAAGTTCTGCATCCCCAGTGCTTAAATTTTATAAAACTATCCAGCCCGTAAATATCATGGGATGGATTGGACCGGGAAAAGGCTGTCCCCGGCGGCGACAGGTCCTAAGCCCATGTCGATGATCTTCATTCTGCGCCAGTACAGCTGCTCATCATCCAGGCCATATGCGGCCTGGTAGTCCAGCTCGTCCTGGTCGAACGTCGTCCCTTCCGGGACCGGCTTACG
>JAWOEJ010000136.1:0-2530 GCA_046482845.1 Desulfobacteraceae bacterium
TGCCTGGGGCAGGCCGATGATGCCGACCTTCATGTGTAAATATCATCCTTATTTTAGTAGAAAACGTAGAAAACGGGGTCAGGCTTGCGTTATTGTCGTTATTGAAAGTAAAGCTACAAAAAATGGCTGCATCGGTAATCAATAACGACAATAACGCAAGCCTGACCCCTCCTGATGGTGACCCCTCACAAAAAAACCACTTTTTCAGGGCAGTTTTATCCGGCGTTTTTCAGGATCTTTGTGCTGCCGAAAAAGCACTGCCACATGGCCGACCATACCTGCCGGACAGGCGCGGGTCTTGCGGACAATATCATCCAAAAGACTGGTTTTGGTTTCTTTGTCCTTGTGGTCCACAAATTTAATTTTAATCAGTTCAGCCGCGTCCAGCGCTGTTTCGATTTCTTCCAGCAGCGCCGAAGTCACCCCTTTGCGGCCCACCAGGGCTCCGGGGTTCAAAGGGTGGGCAAGCCCCCGCAGGTATTTGCGCTGGGCACCGGTTAATTGCATCACGTATTTTTCCTTACATCATAAATTTTTAAAAAGACAACTATACCACAGGAAAGGCCCCATGAACAGATCAAGATGAAAACCAAAATTGACAAACAGGCAAATTCACTTATCTTTAGTCCAGTTTCACGGCACCAGTCTTTTGCATAAATTTGCAGGGGATTAAACTAAAAAACCCTGTAATACAAAACAGCCTTTTGTGTAAACATGTGTTTGGGAAAACTTTTTTTCAAGGAGAAAATATTATGTCACCGGTCACCATAACCGTAAACAATATGAGCTGCAGCCATTGCTCAGGCATGGTCAAAAAAACCCTGGAAGAGATTGCCGGTATTTCTGATGTTGTTGTGGACCTTTCCGGAAAGAAAGCTTCTTTTTCTGTTGCCGAAGACAGCCTGGTGGATCAGGCAGTTGCGGCTGTTACACAGGCGGGCTACCCGGCTTCCAGGTAAACTGCTGCCTGAAAATTATGGACAAAATCACAACAGGCCTGACAGATCAAAGCTGTCTGAACTGTTGATGGTCAAAATGAACCGTCTTAACAGTTCCTTGTTAAAACAATGGGACATGCCCTGGTCCCGCAGGCGCATCCGGGCTTCCACCCTTTTTTGTGCCTCTTCTTCCAGCATTTCTTTTTCCCGGAGCCGTCTGAGTTTTGCCTCATAATCATCCCGCACAATGGTTGTCATCGGTACCCGTTTATTTTCCCGGGCCTCAGCTTCAAATTTCTGCAGTTTGTCCAGATAGGGATTGTCTCCTGCCATGATTTTGAGGGCCTCAAACGGACTTTTGGCTGGTTTGTAAGGCCGTCTGGACGTCAGGGCATCAAACACATCGATGATATGACAGACCTTTGCCAGCACCGGAATCTGATCCCTGGCCAGTTCCCTGGGATACCCGCTGCCGTCTTCGTTTTCATGGTGATACAGAATCATCTGCATGAAGGATCTGGGCAGTTTTGTTTCAAACAGCAGGCTGGTGGAATAGGCTGTATGGGACTGTATGATAACATATTCCAGATTATTGAGCTTTCCCGGCTTGTTGATCACGTTCCTGGGAATTTTTACCTTGCCGATGTCATGCAGGAATCCAGCCACTGCCGACTGGATCATAAACTCTTTTAACGCAGGTTTTGTGGAGACGGGGAAAAGGTCCTGGTTGAAATTGATGAATGTGGCCATCAGCCATCCCACCTTGATGGAGTGGGTGTGGGTTTCATAATCATGGCCCACCAGTTCGGCAATGCCCCCTAAAGACGTAATGCTGGAAATATAATCAACAGCCCGGGCAATAAGGTGCTGGATGTTTTCCACCATATTATGGCATGCCTGATGAGAGGCAAAATTGCTCTGAAAAGCGTCCTGGACCACCTCCGTGGACAACCCGATCAGGGCGGCTGTTTTTTTCTTAACGTCAATTTCATCATGTTTTAATATGAATTCCAGATTGTTCCTGACATATTCGGTGTATTTTGCGCGCTGCTTCTTATGGATATAAACAATATCCCAGGCACGCAGCAGATCCAGCAGCCGCTGCCTGGGGATGGAAGAGGAATCTTTTAACAGACAGCGGAACCGGTATTTGCCGTCTTTCTTGGTGTCCTTTCGCTCAAAAAGGGCGAAATCAGCCAGAGAATCCGGATTGATGGACAACGGATCAATGGGCACAAATGAACTGCCGTCATCAAAATATTCCCCAGCCGTATCCATCTCTTTACCCCTTGTTAAAGATATCCAAATAACCAATTTGCCATTTGCCCATTTATGGCAATGGCTGTATATAACAGTATATTTGTATCAGGAACCTTGGTCGGTGTAAAGACCCGGGATGCAATCAGCGGTACATGGCCTCGATGACATCTGCAAACCTTTCATGCACAATCTTGCGCTTGATTTTCATGGTGGGGGTGACCTCGCCGTCCTCTTCATAGAGACGTTTGGGCAGGATGGTGAATTTGCGGATGTTTTCCACCCTGGCAAGGGTCTGGTTCACGGCCGCCACCTCTTTGTCAATAAGATGTGTC
>JAWOEJ010000300.1:0-10545 GCA_046482845.1 Desulfobacteraceae bacterium
GCGACCGACGGAGGACTTTTTCCCTGCCAGGCTAAAAATCGGCGACCTGCGGCCACTGGTCCTCAAACAGCTTGATTGTCGCAACGCCTGGCAGGGAAAAAGTCTGATCTCCTTTGGTTCTCAATGTTCCTGACAGGCAACCGCTGGGGGCTCTTAATCGGTCCTTCCATAAAAACTTGATAACCGAGTAATAGCAAAGGACGGTTCTATAATTTGATGGCATGGATACGTAGGCGACTTCGAGCCATTCAAATGAAATTGTGGAAGAAGCCAGGAAAACTCCACCGGCGGCTCAGGCAACTGGGGTACAAGGGGGAGTTTAAATTGATAAAAATGGCTTCATGGCGCAATGCCTCCTGTCCGCTAAGTCATTGGGCTATGCCCAACAAATGGTTTGAAGAGCTTGGGTTGTTTGCAATAGATAAGATTAAAACAGGTGAGCTTCCCCCAATCAATCGGGGATAAGAATAAACAGGAGCCGTGTACGAGGCCCGTACGCACGGTTCTGTGAGAGGGATGAAGCGGGAAAAGATCTATCCGCTTCACCCTACTCGATTTGTTTTTATGGATACAATTTTGTGTAAAAAAATGTGGCCATCTTTTTGGATTCAAATTTTCTTGTTTGTAAGTACTTGTTTTTATTGGCGCGCCCGGCAGGATTCGAACCTGCGACCCCCTGATTCGTAGTCAGATACTCTATCCAGCTGAGCCACGGGCGCCCAAAACTCTTGAAATCTATATTAATTTTGTGTTTGTGTCAATAAAAAATATTTGCCAGGAAAATTTTACAATTGACCTTATTGTAAAAACATGAATATAAATACGCAAATGGATGATGAATTCTACATGAAGCTTGCCCTTGCAGAGGCAGCAAAAGCGTTGAAACTTGAAGAAGTACCTGTTGGCGCTGTCCTTGTGAACAAGGAAAAAAAAATCATTGGCTATGGATACAATCAACCGGTTGCCCGAAATGATCCAACTGCCCATGCGGAAATCATGGCGCTGCGCATGGGGGCAGAGACAACAGGGAATTACAGACTTCCAGGCACAATCCTCTATGCCACTGTTGAGCCGTGTATCATGTGCATGGGTGCCATTATTCATGCAAGGGTGTCCCGGCTGGTTTATGGTGCCAAAGATCCCAAATGGGGAGGGGCAGGGTCATTGTATGATTTTTCTTCTGATAATAGGCTGAACCATCATCCTGTTGTTGTGTCAGGTGTTTACAGTGATGAAGCCGGGGAAATTATCAGAACTTTTTTCAGAAACAAAAGGAGTAAATAGTGTCAAATACAGTTGTTGTCGGCACCCAGTGGGGTGATGAGGGCAAAGGAAAAATTGTCGATCTTTTAAGTGGTGAAGCAGATTATGTGGTTCGATTTCAGGGCGGCAATAATGCCGGACATACCATGGTGGTCAATGGAAAACAGATTATAAGCCATTTGGTGCCTTCCGGCATTATTCAGAAAAAGAAGTGTTTTATCGGCAACGGGGTTGTTGTGGATCCGCTGGTGCTGCTCGAGGAAATTGACTATCTTCTGGAAAACGGGATTGATGCGTCTCCTGATATGGTAAGGGTGAGCAGCAGGGCTCATATGATCATGCCCTTTCATAAAGAAATTGACAAGGCCAGGGAAGAAAAGAAAAAAGATAAAAAGATTGGTACTACAGGCCGGGGGATCGGTCCCTGTTATGAAGACAGGGCAACAAGAAGGGGATTAAGGTTTGCAGATCTTCTTGAACCTGATTTTTTTGCTGAAAAAGTAACCGCTGTCATGGAAGAGAAGAACTTTTATCTTAAAAATTATCTTAATGCTGAACCCCTTGATGCCAAAGAAGTGATTGATCTGTACCTTGGCCTTTCCATCCGCCTGATTCCCTATATTGACGATGTGTCTGTAACCCTGAAAAAGGGAATGGATCAGGGCAGAAAAATTCTTTTTGAAGGGGCCCAGGGCACGCACCTGGATGTTGAACACGGTACCTATCCCTATGTCACATCTTCCAATACAGTGGCTGGGAATGCCGCCTGCGGCTCCGGTGTCGGCCCGGGTAAACTGGATGAGATTATTGGGATTGTCAAAGCCTATACCACAAGGGTGGGCGAAGGACCTTTCCCCACTGAACTTTTTGATGAAACTGGAGACAGACTTCAGAAAAAAGGGGCTGAATTCGGAGCCACCACCGGCAGAAAAAGAAGATGCGGCTGGCTGGACATGGTGATGCTGAAAAATGCGGTACGGCTTAACGGGCTCACAGGTCTTGTGATTACAAAGCTTGATGTCCTGGACGGCCTGGATGAGCTTAAAATCTGTACAGGCTACCAATACGACAAAGAGCTGGTAAAGGATTTTCCACCTGGCATACATTTCCTTGAAAACTGCACACCTGTCTATGAGACTTTTCCCGGATGGAAGGAAGATACTTCCGGGATAAGAGCCTATGGGGACCTGCCAGAAAATACAAAAAAATATCTTGAAAAAATTGAAGAAATGACAGGGGTGAAGATAAAGATTGTTTCTGTCGGCCCTGGAAGGGAAGCCACTATCTTTAAGGGATAAACTTTTTTGTTGACAATGGATTAAAAAAGCTTTAAAGAATGTACTTTCTAAGTCGGGATGTGGCTCAGTCTGGTAGAGCACAGCGTTCGGGACGCTGGGGTCGAGTGTTCGAATCACTCCATCCCGACCAGCTTTCAGCAGCTTTTCAAAAAAAATTACTGTCACTTTTGTGACAGTGAAAAATACATTTACTCAGTTGTTTCCAATTTAAATGTTTTTAAATTAAAAAAACCAACAAAAACCCGGGCCATGACCTGCTCCGGGTTTTTTTTATATGCTGAAATATCAGACGATAGGAAGGATAAAATATCAGACGATAGAAAGGATAATCAGATGTTGGGCAGTATATTAGAGAATTGATATTCTTCTACTTTTATTCCCTTTGAGAGTTCATATTCGTGTTCCCCCCATTGTTCCACAGTCAGCCACTGGCTTTGATCCTCGGTGCAGTAATCCCATTTAAAGACCTCTTTTCCCTGGGTGCTGCTGTCTTTGTAAAAAAGGGCACCGCCTGTTTCTTCCAGAAAGTAGGTTTCCCCCTGGAATTGTATGGTTTCAGGCGGGGTTTCTGATTTTGTCAGTGCGGTTCGGGTTTCAGCGTCCAGTTTTAAAAAGGGCAGTTTGGTATTGAGTGTCCAATAGTCTTCGTCATCCACTTCCCGTTCCAGAAAAACGGTTTCATCATGGGTGCCCAGCTGCCATTCATAGACAATGTCTTCCGATCCAAAGTCATACCTGTTTTCAGAGACAACCTCCCAGGTCTTCATGTCATAATCCACAAAATATCCCTTTTTCATGTCGGCCAGGGACAGCTGTGAAATCGGGTCGGGAGAGCTTTCTGTTTTTTTAAACCGGTTGGTGAAAAAGTCTTTAAGTCCCATATCTTTTCGGGCGGTCAGGACAGCCCCATCCTTTTTTTTAGTTCCAGAAGACGGTCTGACCCATTTTTAGTGCCTGTACCGGTCAGGGCTGCATTTATTTCACTGTCCACTGACGTGTCAGCGGATGCAACCTCTCCATAGGCCTGGGCCAGGGATTCGTCCTCTTCAACCCTTGCCTTCATTTTTTCCAGCATGCCAATGGTGGAAGAAGAGTCTATATTGGCCAGCTGGGCATTGATTTTTTTGGTGGAGGAGGCTGTTCTTGATCTGGCCTTTAACGTGATAAGGTCGTTTTCATAGGTGGTGATGGTTGATTTGAGTTTGTTGACTTTGGACTGCAGATCGTTACCCCTCTGCTCGTGGCTTAAGGCTTCTGCAGCAAGGCGCTGTGCATCTTTTTCGTTTTCTTCTTTTCTGTTTAATGCTTCTGTGGCAAGCCTTTCTCCTTCAGCAGGATCTATTTCATTTTTCTGTATTTTCTGCAGAAGCAGCATGGCCTTACGTTCATATTCTGCGGCAAGGTTTTTGTTTCTGTCTGCATCCTTTCTTGTTTTTATGGCAACCCCCTTGACCTGGGCAAGGCTTGACATGGCAGCGGACAGATCCTTTTTCAGATCTCTTATCCCCTGTTCAGTCATTTTAACGGGGTCTTCCATTTTATCAACAATTGAATGCGCCTGGGATTCTCCCACTTTAAATAAACGCTTAAAAAATGACATTTCTTTTATTTCTCCTTAAATTTAGGCATATTCCAGAAGTTCCGCCCCGTGTTCAGAAAGGGCAAGGCTTAAGGCGTGGATGGACCCTTCAAGTTCATTTCTATCAAGATTTTCCAACTGCAGCGTATCCCGGAAAATAATGAATTGTTCATCTTCATCAAGGGTAAAGGCCCCATGGACCAGTTCCCTGTTCAACTGCAGCAGGCGTTTGTATAATTTTTGGGTTTTAGCCGGTACCCGCATTATGATTTGTTCTATGACCACAATGGGGGCCTCACAGTCAATTACAAGATTTTTTATACCGTTTTCCTCATCCTCCACAACGACAAGCTCTTCCGCCTGGTCTTCCTTGATGATTGAGATATCCATATCGTACAGAAATTCTTTTACAAGGCTGAATTTTTCCTTCATAGGGTTCTCCCGGATGTTTTGATTTAAAGTTTTTCTGCCAATGTCAATGAATTGAACCGGCAGACTCATGCTTAAAGTTCAGGTCGGTCCAATGCAATGGCAATAATCTGATCTTCTTTTTTGAGAATATAGCTGTTTTCAGGGTTTGCCATCAGACTGGACCCTGTTTTGTCTTCAATGCCGATACAGATGATATTTTTTTCCTTTTTAAGCTGGCACATGGCCTGGAAAAAAGTATTTCCAACAAGATAAGACGGTATTTCTATTTTGTAAAGCTCCTGACCGTATTGATTGCTTACAAGTTCACTGACAAGACGGGTAATACCATGGTCTAACGCGGCCTGTACCAGAAGGTTGGTGGAAAGTTCGCCTACCACAATTATTTCATCGGCCTTTGCCATTTGGCAGTGGGTCATGTTTTTTGCATCCATCAGTTCCACGCAGGTGTAAAGGTCTGGCGCCACTGTTTTAATGGTCATGGTGTTGAGAATGGTTTTTGCGTCTCTTTCATAGGAGCCAAGGCCTTCGTCTGAAAGGACTATGACGGCTCTTGCTTTTTCTGCATTGGCTTTTGCAAGGGAATCTGTATCAATATCACCGTGTATGAAAAAGACAAAGTCTCTTTCATCAGGCTTTTCATCTATGTCCGCAATGATTACAATGGGAACATTCTTTGATTCCGGATCTTCCCTCATTTCAGAAATAATGGTTCTGCCCCTGAAATTCCATCCGCAGATGATAAAATGATCTGACAGATCTGTTTGTTTCATTCCCTTTTTTTCCATAAATTTATTTTCTATAAATATTGATGCAACTGAGGCGGTTAAAATGCCCAGGACACCTATGCCTGAAAACATCACAAATACTGCAACAGCACGTCCGCCGGCACTTTCCGGAGAGATGTCGCCATAACCCACGGTGGCCATGGTCACAATCGACCACCAGGCAGCATCATAAAAGTTAATGTTTTTTTCAAAAAAATTGAGGAGCAGACTGCCTGCCAGCAGAACAATGATGATAAAAAAAAGAATCTTATCTATTTTTTCTCTATGGAGAAGGGTGTAGATCTTTTTAAAAATCAAAGAAAATTTCTGCATTATTTAATCGCCGTCCAGGATCCTGCTATCCCTCCCAGGATTGAACCTTCTCCCCTCAAATATTGGATAATCGATCTCATGGCATTTCATAAGCACCTCTTATGTGGAACGGCTGCATCCTTATCACTCGATGATCAGGGTTTTATATCTGACACCCTACAGGTAAATGTCAACATTAAAAAAAATGATCGACGAGTTTCAGGATTTTTATTTTGATTTTACCCGATCCGGGTCTACGAGTGAAACGGACAGTTTACTTTTATATGTTTATTTTACAATGGTCAGATTGTCAAGAAAAACATTTAGTTCCTGCTTTGTCCCCTGTTTTCCAAAAAGGAGACAAAGGGGTTAACAGATGGGTTTTTGAATTTTTCCACTTGCACTTGAAAATTGAACATCCAGGTGTTATATTTATTTTTTATCGGATGTAGGTAGCAGGGCAGAATCAGCTGTGATCAGCTGTTGAAATATATGGTTTGTCATCCATGCCCTTTGGGTGTTCATATTTTCGTTTAACCGCTTATGATTTTAAAAAAAGAATTTAATATGACAAATAATAAAAAAACAGATTTCTGGCAGGATCATTCAAATGAGTACCTTGAAATGGCCCTGAACAGGGAATATCAGGAGAGAATTGACAATCCTGACGGATACGGGAAACGGACAGGCGAATGCGGAGATACCATTGAATTCTTTTTAAATGGTAAAAATGGAAAACTTGAATCTCTTTCCTATGATATAGACGGATGTATTAATACAAATGCCTGTGCCAATGCGGTTGTACATCTGGTTTCCCGGGAAATGGATGTTGAAAGGGCATGGAATATAACCCCGGAACATATAGCAAATTTTTTGAAAACCCTTCCATCTGATGAACATCATTGTGCTGAACTGGCAGTCGGGGCTTTTTACCTGGCCCTGGGCGATCTTGAACGAAATACGAAAAAGATAATTGTGGAGAAGTAAAAAATATGGAACCGGTTTCATCATTTGCAGGGTTAAGGGAAAGTGAAAGGGAAGTCAGAAAGAATCTGATCATAGATTCAGCCATGGAGCTGTTCAAGGAAAAAAGTTTCTGGGATATCAGTATGCGTGACATTGCTGCAAAGGCAGGGGCATCCGCCTCTTCAATCTACAGATATTTTCCCAGCAGGGACGATCTTTTTATTGAGGCGCTGATGCTGGATATCCGTCATATTGAAACCCTTCTTATTGAACGGGTGAAAAGGGGTGACGGCGTAGAGGATTTTGCCATTGCCGTGGTGGACTATTGCCTGGACAATGAGGCCACTTTTCAAATGATGTGTCATTTTCTTCTGCGCGCCGATGAAACACCTGGGGTCAGTGAAAAATTTGACAGAGTACAGATTTCTTTTTTAAACATGTTTGAACAGGTTATCAAAGGCGCATCAAAGAATCAAAAGGATGTTTCTCCTCTGTTTATCAGGGCTTTTTTTGCCTCGCTGGCAGGTATCGTAATGACCTCCAAAAGTCTGCCTGGATATACAGACGAAGAAAAAAGGTTGTATATGCATAAACTCGCTCTTCACATTATGCACGGCAAAATATCCCTTAAATAGAAACAGAATTCTGATTAAAGCAACGCCTTCCTTTTCCACATCCACTTGTCCAGGTGTTCCGGGGCAGAAAACATGAGTTTAAACACCAAGGGTGCGTAACACACTGTTGGTTTCTAAATCAAGGAGCATAACTGACTGGTTTTCTATGATACCGCAGGTATAAAGACGGTTCTTCCGGGGCAGGGCAGGAGACCCTGGATTTAAAAGTATTTTTTCCTGTTCTTTTTTAAGGACAGCCATATGGGTATGCCCCTGGATGATCACCTGAGTTCTGCCGGGAATGGGGGGCGAAAAAATATGTCCGTGATGGAGAAAAATCCGTATTCCCTGGAATTCAAAATTTAAAAAATCCTGATGACCCGGACAAAAAGTTTTTACATCACAATTGCCGTAAACATAGTAAAATAAATTGTCAAGAGCCAGCAATTCCTGTTTTATGGTTCCGGGTTGAAAATCAGGTTTGTCAGCGCTGCCGTATCTTGTGTCAAAAAGATCGCCTGCAATGGCAAGGCAGTCATTTGGCTTTAGAAGTTTTTTTACCATCGTCCATGCGTTAATGCTGCCGTGGAGATCTGATGTAACCAGAAGTTTTGCCAAGGATGTATTCCTTATTTTATGGATTAACATTGTATGTTTTATACGCTTACGGGGGGCTTGGTCATAAATGACCCCACCTCAGGTTGGCCGATGTTATGATCAAGCCCCTTACGGGTATAAAATCTCATAATTCGGGGCCAGGGGCAACATAATTTGGTATCAGGGATAAATTGTTCTGTTGAACCGGCATGGCCGGACCCTTATCATCGATCCGGCCGCAAGGTATGAAAAAGGTAAACCGGGTTCCCGGATGGTTATTTGTCCAGAAAAATTGAGACCTTAAAAAAGGAGGGGTGTTATGAATTCTGGAAAGGAAAACAGAAAAAGCTTAAGGCAGGCCCATGATGTGAAATTTATCTGTAAATTTTCTGAAACGGGTGATTATGATGCCGTCAGGGTTAAAAACTACAGCACTGACGGGCTCTATTTTGAGAGCTTAAGGGCATTTAAACCGGGAAAAAACGTGCTTTTATACAGCAGGGGAGGGGACTTTCCTGAATTGTCAGATCATTCAGATTTTCGGGAATACCGGGCCATGGCCCATGCTCAGATCAGGTGGTGTGCTCCGGTTAAAGGCAGGGTTAAAAAATTTTTCGGGGGCGGGCAGAGAAACTATTTCGGCGCAGGGGCAGAATATACAGAAGTATAATGACTAAGATAATGGATCATCGAGAGACAGATATTTAAAAGGAAAGATGGGGTGGATGCCCGGAAAAATGTACTGAAATTCAACTATTTTACTTCCACGGATGGTAAAAAAATTCGATATGGCAGGGCAGATCCCCTTTTTGTAAGAAAAAAAGGAATTGTTCTGCTGCTCAACGGCAGATCCGAGTTCATGGAAAAATACAATGAACTTGTTCTGGAGCTGCTGGCAAAAAGGTTTTCTGTTTTTTCCCTGGACTGGAGAGGTCAGGGACTTTCCTGCCGTGAAACTGAAAACAGGCACAAGGGGTATGTTGATTCCTATGAGGATTATATCAATGACCTGAATTTGTTTTACCATAAATTTGTAAAAAACGAGAGATACCCTGTCCTCATCCTGGCCCATTCCATGGGGGGGCACATTGCCCTGAGGTTTATGGGGCAGTATCAGCCCTCCATCAAAAAAGCGTTTCTTGTATCGCCAATGATTGGCATCATTACAAGCCCGTTTCCGGTTTTTTTTGCCCGGTTTATGGCGAGAAAAGCCTGCGCCTCAGGTTTTTCAAAGTCCTATGTGTTTGGCGGCGGCAATTACCATGAGGACAACATAAAATTTGAAACCAATAATTTAACCCATGACTTTGACAGATTTTCAGTTGAAAAAAACGAGATCCAAAAGAATCCAAAACTCGCCCTGGGTGATGTTACCTGGGGCTGGCTTGATGCCAGTTTTCAATCCATTGAAATTTTGAAAACCGATTCCTTTGTATCACAGATCAAGGTGCCTGTATGCCTGATCAGCGCTGAAAAGGATACCATTGTTTCAACCCCGGCACAAAAGATGCTCTGCTTCAGACTGCCGGACTGCCGGTTTTTTTCCCTGCCGGGCGCGTTCCATGAGATACTCCATGAAACCGATGCCATAAGAAAGATGTTCTGGGATATTTTTGACCGCTGTGCTGGCAGATAACACAGATTACCCTGTGGTTTAATACTCCCTTACAATGCGGAACCCAAGGCTGTTTCGTTTTGCACCGGGCTTATAATAGCTTCGCCAGGCACTGCGGCAATACCTGGCGCTCTGGTGCCAGCCCCCGCCCCTTATTATCCTGTGCTTTCCGATTTTTGACAAAGGGTCTGCCACGTTGTTTTTGTAGGTGTCTGTTACAACCCCCACCCTGCCTTTCCAGATATCCCGCCATTTACAGGAATCCAGGCACCATTCCTGAACATTGCCGTGCATGTCGTAGATACCCCATGGATTGGGGTTTTTGGTTTTAACAGGATGGGGCCTGAGATCTTCCGGAGGGTTTTTGTATCCGGAATTGCCGCAGAACCAGCCGTAATAGTCCAGCACAGGGTCCGGGGGATCGCAGAAAAGATGCGTTATCTCTCCTCCGGCAAAGGCGGTTGTGGTTCCAGCCCTGCAGGCGTATTCCCATTCAGCCTCGGTGGGCAGCCTGTATTTGTCTGTGTTTTCCCATTGGTTCAGTATCCGTATGAATTCCATGCACTGGTTCCAGGAAACCGTATCCACTGGACAGTTTTTTCCGCATTCTGGAAAGGCTGACGGGTTGAATCCTACCAGGGCCTCCCACTGGCCCTGGGTCACCTCGGTTTCCTGAATATAAAATGGACGGGTAATTGTAACCTGGTGCTGGTCTTCATGCCATTGCCTTCCCTTTTCAGATTCAGGGCTTCCCATTAGAAACCGGCCGCTGGGAATCAGGACAAACCGCATGCCCAGTTTGTTTGTAAAGTATTGTTCTGAAAAGGAATCTGAAGCACATAGAAACAGGGTTAAAAGCACGGTTAAAACAAACAAACAAGGATGGAGTTCTGTAATAGGCTTTTTCATGGAAAATCCTGTATGATGGTAACTTTATTTGACTTGAATATCGATTTCCTGTACCTGGTTTTGGAGAACAGGGTACAGATTTAAGATGCTGCTCTGCCATATTCAAAGATAGAGAGAATAGTAGCACAGGAAACCCGGGGGAGACAATACCATTTTACAATAATCCTTGACTAACGGTTTGAATTTCAGATTCAGG
>JAWOEJ010000029.1:0-3086 GCA_046482845.1 Desulfobacteraceae bacterium
GCAGCCAGGGAAGGCGCTTTAAACGGATTGCCAAGCATTGCCGTTTCCATAAAAACCGGTGAAGCAATGGATTTTAACAATATGGCCCGTTTTACTGCGGATCTGGCCCGCAAGGTGGTCAGCAGGGGACTGCCTTCTGCTACTTTTTTAAATGTCAATGCTCCGGATATTCCTCTGTCACAGGTGTCCGGAGTAAAGATCACAAGACAGTCACTGGCCAATCTGACCACTGTGTTTGAAGAGCATCCTGATTCAGGCCCGGGAAGATTTTATCAGTACGGGGCCCTGGCCCAGGGGAGTGATGAACCGGGCACGGATGTGCATGCCCTGGCCCATCGTTATATTTCCATTACCCCCATAACCTGTGATACCACAGATTATAAAACAATTGAAGACATCAGGGAGCTTGAGCTGTCCTGGGGTCTGGAAAACTAAAATTTTTTCTGGATAAGACAATATTCCTCAGGTAAGACGATAGTTCTCTGGTAAGACAGGATAAGATTAAGAAACCATGAAAATCCGCTACAATTCTCCGGTGATTCTCAGTTACGCCCTGGCTGCCGTTTCCGTTTCAGCTTTTTCAAAATTCGGATTAAATCCCGGATTTCTGGCGTCTCCGGCTGGTCTGGATTTTTCCAACCCGCATTTTTACCTAAAACTTGTTTCCTATATTGCCTGCCACAGCGGTTGGTCCCATCTCATCGGCAATCTGATGATCATTCTGCTCGTGGGGCCTCTGCTGGAAGAAAAATACGGATCGTTCAGGGTTTTTGAAATGATTATTGTGACAGCGGTGGTGACAGCGCTGCTCAACGCCTTTCTTTTTTCAACCTCCCTTATCGGCGGAAGCGGCATTGCCTTTATGCTGATTCTTCTCAGTTCCTTTTCAAATATCCGGTCAGGTGACATTCCACTGACCTTTATCCTCATTGCAGTGCTTTTCATCGGCAGTGAAGTGGTGTCAATTTTGAAAATTGACCGGATATCCCAGTTCAGCCATCTGGCAGGCGGGGTTGTCGGCGCTTCCTATGGGTTCTTAAGAAGCACCAGACGGTAAAAATTTGCTTCCCCCGCCGGGGTGTTTAGCGTTGTTTTTTTGACTTATTGGCCCTGGGTCATCTCTTCCAGCTGTTTTTCAAGGGCTTTTGCTTTTTCAATGTCACCCTTCTGGTACAGGCTCTGGATTTCCATGCCAATGGCCATGATCTGTTCCATTTTATCCATGCTCTCGGTCAGATTCTGGTGCTCTGCCGGTATTTCTGCTGCTTTGTATCCTTTGACTTGATCAGGATCAGTACAGATAATACAGATTTTTGATGCATTAAGAATTCCTCCATAGGTTTGTCATCAATGATGTTTAAAATAGATGTTTACACTTGATCATACTGAATATTTTTAAATTAATGATTTGACAATGGGTCAGCAGCAAAATTATCCTGACGGGTCAGACAATGACAGCGTTAACCAAATCATTACTTAATAAAATTTCAAATATTTTTCTTGACAAAAAGAAAATATTATAGTTTTTTCATTTTATGAACTCTGATCTTACTTTCATAGGCAGAAATATTCGTTTCCTCAGGCGCGCCAGAAACTGGACCTTAGAAGATCTGGCTACCAGGATCGGCATCCACAAAGGTCCCCTGGGCCGCATCGAAAGAGGGAAGAACCTGCCCTCGGCCACGGTCATATACAATCTTTCCACTACATTCAATGTATCCATTGACACCCTGTTTTCCCCGGATATGCTCCATCAGGCCCCGGTGGAAACGGGCAGCGGCGAAGATACCTGCTTCGTTTCCCTGGAACCGGATCCGGTTCCCCTTCCCGGAAACCTCCTGGGGGCCTGCCGGGAGATCATGGCGGCCTTCCATGCCCTGGAAGATATCTGCCAGGTACCCAAACATGCCACTGTGCCCCTGTCCATTCCCTTTTCCCCCAGCTATGGGGGCATGGAAGATCTGGCGGCCCGGCTGCGCACCTATCTGTCCACCGGGGATGCCGTGGTCTTTGATTATTTTGAACTGTTTGAAAACGCGGGCCTGCGCGTCATGGTGTTTCCCTTTCCCCGGGGGACGTCAAATATTGAAGCCGTCTCATTTTACGAACCTGCCTTTCACAACGCCTTCTTTTTTCTCAATTCGCGAAACAATCCTGAAAAACAGCTGTTTTCCCTTGCCCGGGAACTGGGCAAAATCCTGATATCCAACCAGATCCACCGCCAGAAATCACCGGTCTTCCCCCCGACTCAATCCTCAGAAAACGTCAAGCGGCCCATTACTGCGGACCGGGCCGCCAGGCGCTTTGCCTCCACTTTTCTCATGCCCGAACCTGCCGTGCGCGCCACAGTCAGCCAGCTGGGCGTATCAACAGAGTCCTGGTCCTGGGAGCTGCTGCTGCGTATCAAACACCGGTTTGGTGTGTCTGCAGAAACTTTTCTCTACCGGCTCCATGAACTGGATCTCATCTCCGACCCTGTAAGAGACCTTATTAAAACCCGTATTAAAGCATTTTACGCTGCCAATGGTTTAATAGAGCCCGATTCCACCCGCCACAGCCTCAGCCCCAACGGCCGGTTTTTTGATCTGCTGATAACAGCGGGGAATATAACTTCTGCTCAGCAGGAGGTGGCCGAGATTGAAAAGATGGTTTCCAAAAAAAAGATTATCAAAATTTAAGGAATCAAAAATGTGAAAAAACGCTTCACGAATTTTAATCGTTTGCATTAAACTCGGTTATCAAGTTTTTACTTTTGATTTAAGCAGCGCATAAGCTATAGCGCTATATCGCATAAGCATTCATTCCTGTTTTTCAAAGAAGGGGTTGATTCCATTCTGCCTAATTTCATACCAGATAGAATAAATAGGGTCAGAGTAAAATTAAATATGGTTACGTCCATGCCTGCATGGCTTGGGAATGTTGACCCCCATCAAGGTCAAGTCACCCCATCAATGCCTTGGGAAAACACTCTGATTTGTGTACACCCCATTCAATATATACTGACCCCATTTATCCGACTGATATGAATTTAACTGTTTTCAGAACCAGAAGCATTTTGTAATAGAACCAAAGAACAGCGGGAACTC